>JALZID010000036.1 GCA_030860485.1 Pseudomonadota bacterium
TTCACCGAGGAACAGCCCCATCTGCTGCCGCTACCCGATAACCCCTTCCCCACCGAGGAGCGCCTCGAAGTCAGCGTCCGCAAGACCCCTTATGTGCGTTTCGACCTCAACGACTATTCTGTCCCCCATACCCAGGTGCACCGCACGCTCCTCGTTTTGGCTACGCTCGAGACGGTGCGCATCCTCGATGCAGAGCAGGTGATCGCCACCCATCCGCGCAGCTTCGACCGCGGCGCTCAAATCGAAGACCCCACCCACCTCGAAGCGCTCCTCAAGCACAAACACGCCGCTCGGGCCCACCGTGCCCAGGACCGCCGCAGCACGCCGCCCAAAGCGCGAAGCGGCTCTTCCTACGTGCCGCCGAGCGGGGCGTATACCTGGGCGTGCTCACCCGCGGCCTGCTCCAGCTCCTCGATACCCACGGCGCTGCGGCCTTGGAAGAGGCCATCGCGGCCGCGCTAGCCGAAGACGCCGCCCACCTCGGCGCCGTGCGCCACTTCATCGACCGGCACGCGCAGGCCCGCGGCCAACCCCCACCCCTCGCAGTGGCCCTGCCCGACGACTCCAGGTTGCACGCCCTCACCGTGCACCCACATGCGCTGAGTGATTACGAAGACCTCACCCCGGAGTCCACCGATGAACGCACCGGCCACGACCCTCACGCTTGACACTGCTCGCCCGCGCCTCCGCCGGCTCGGCTTCTACGGGCTCGCCGCGCACGCCGAGACCTGGATGAACGAGCCCTGCCTCGCGCGCATCCTCGACATCGAAGACCAAGAGCGCCAACACCGCTCCCTCAAACGCCGCCTCGACAACGCCCGCCTCGGCGCCTTCAAACCCCTCGCCGACTTCGATTGGGCCTGGCCCACCCAATGCGACCGGGCCTTGGTGGAAGAGCTCTTCTCCCTCGCCTTCATCCCGGAAGCCGCCAATGTGGTCCTCATCGGACCCAACGGCCTCGGCAAGACGATGCTCCTCAAAAACCTCGCCCACCACGCGCTCCTACACGGCTATACCGCCCGCTTCACCCTCGCCTCCGACATGCTCCACGACCTCGCCGCCCAGGACTCCACCACCGCGCTCGCGCGCCGACTGCGCCGCTATACCACACCCACCGTGCTCGCCATCGACGAGGTCGGCTACCTGTCCTACGACGCACGCTACGCCGAACTGCTCTTCGAAGTCGTCACCCGCCGCTACCAAGAGCGCTCCATCCTCCTGACGACCAACAAACCGTTCGGCGAATGGAATAACCAGTCCTTATTGTAAAGATACTATTGTTACACTACACCTAGAGGGCGTACGCGAGATAAAGGCGGGCCGAGGCAAACACACGAAAGTGGAGCCGAAGTCTCGCATAGTTCGCGTGCGCTGAAGAGCGGGCTCTCCCAAGCACAGCTTGCAGCAGCTCTTGGCGTTTCGAAGCGCACCCCAGAGCAGTGGGAGCAGGGTCGGCGCGAGCCTTCGGGCGCGGCAAAGACACTCCTGAAGATCGCCGAGCGTCATCCTGAAGTGTTCCTTGAGGTTGCGGCATGATGCACGCAAGTACCGACGACATCGGCGATCCGGGTGAGCGTCGGACCGCGCTCGTCGAGGACCAGGACGCTGTCCGTCTGGTACCAATCCCCGAGCACGACACGGCGCGCCTCCCCGCTCTGCAGCACCAGCCGATGGATGGCGGGGCGGTGGGTGTGGCCGTGGATTAGCTGCCGGACGCCGTGGGCCTGCATCGTCTCGACGACCGCCTCCGGGGTGACGTCCATGATCGCCTCGGCCTTGCCCTGGGTCGCCATGCGGCTGCCTTCGCGCGCCTTCTGGGCGAGTGCCGCGCGCTCGGCCAGCGGGCGGGCCAGGAAGCCCGACTGCCACCTCGGGTCGCGCACCTGCCGGCGGAAGGCCTGGTATTCGAGGTCCTCTGTGCACAGGGTATCGCCGTGCATGAGGAGCGTCCGCTCCCCGTAGAGATCTACTACGGTCGGATCGGGTAAGAGGGGGCAGCCCGTCTCTGCTTCGAAATCCGCGCCCATGAGGAAATCGCGGTTGCCCCGCATGACGTACACGGGTATCCCCGAGGCGCAGAGATCGGCGAGCGCGGCCAGCACCTCGGGATGCGGGGGCCGATCGTCGTCATCGCCGATCCAGGCCTCGAAGAGATCTCCCAGGATGTAGAGCGCCTCGGCCCCGCGCGCCGGCCCGGCGAGGAGCGCTTGGAAGCGCATGAGCGGCTCGGGACGCAGCGCGTCGAGATGGAGATCGGAGATGAACAGGGTCGCCATGTGCTGGGCTCGCGGTGTGCCGTGCTTATAATGGCACATCCCCCCCGCACCCGCCCATGATCAAGACCCGTTTCGCCCCCAGGCCCACCGGGCTCATGCACCTCGGCAAGGTGCGCACGGCGCTCTTCAACCATTGTCTTGTGCGCCGCGAGAAAGGCGTGTTCCTCCTGCGCATCGAGAACACCGATCCGGCGCGCGGCGCCGAGGGATCCGTGGCCATCGTCGAGGACCTCCGCTGGTTGGGTCTCGATTGGGACGAGGGTTCCGGGGTCGGTAGCGCGGCGGGGGCCTTACCGCCAGTCGGAACGTGGCGCGGCTATGCCGACTATTATCGAACGCTCGAGGCGGAGCGTCGTGCTTATCCCTGTTTCTGTACGGCAGGAGAGTTGGCCATGACCCGCAAGGCCCAGTTGGCAGCGGGCACGGCCCCGCGTTATCCCGGAACCTGCGCACGGTTCGACGCCGATCGGATCGAGGCCAAACGGCGCGCCGGCAGCCCCGCGACCCTGCGCTTCCGCGTGCCCCAACGCATGCCGCTGCGCGCGGCGCTCACCGGCCGGATCGACGGACCGGACCTCGCAGCCCTCATCGCCTTGATGCCGCGCGAGGGCGTCCGGGAGCGGTTCGCGGCTCTCATCAAGAAGGAACCCTGATGCTCACGATCTACAACACCCTGACGGGCACCAAAGAGCCCTTCACGCCCATGGTGGCCGGGAAGGTCAGCCTGTACGTGTGCGGGATGACGGTGTATGACTACTGCCATCTGGGCCACGCCCGCGTCATGGTGGTGTTCGATGTCGTGACCCGCTATCTGCGCGCGCTCGGCTACGAGGTCACCTATGTGCGCAACATCACCGACATCGACGACAAGATCATCCGGCGCGCCGCCGAGGCGGGCGAGGATATCGGGACGCTGACCGAGCGCTACATCGGGTTCATGGACGAGGACGGGCAGGCGCTCGGGGTTCGGAAACCGGATCTCGAGCCGCGCGCCACCCGACACATCGAGGTCATGACGCGCATGATCGAGCGGCTCTTGGAGCGCGGCCATGCCTACCTCGGAAAGAACGGCGATGTCTACTACCGGGTGGCGAGCTTTGTCGAGTATGGAAAACTCTCGGGGAAGCGACCCGAAGCGTTGCGCGCCGGCGCCCGGGTAGAGGTGGACGAAGCCAAGGACGATCCGCTCGATTTCGTGCTCTGGAAGCGCGCCAAACCGGGAGAGCCGGCGTGGGCATCGCCCTTCGGACCCGGGCGTCCCGGCTGGCACATCGAGTGTTCGGCCATGGCCACCCATTGCCTGGGCGATTCCTTCGACATCCACGGGGGCGGACAAGACCTCCAGTTCCCCCACCACGAGAATGAGATCGCCCAGTCCGAGGGCGCAACCGGCCAGCCCTTCGCCCGAGTGTGGATGCACAACGGCTTCGTGCAGATCGAGGAGGAGAAGATGTCGAAGTCACTCGGCAACTTCTTCACCGTGCGCGACGTCCTCCACCGCTACCAGCCCGAGGAGGTGCGCTGTTTCCTCTTGGCCAGCCACTACCGGAGCCCGCTTCACTACTCGCAAGAGAACCTGGAGCATGCCCGGCAGGCGATCACACGGCTCTACCTGGCGCTACGCGATTGGCCCGACGACGGACAACCGGGCCGACAAGGATGTCGGGCTTTTGCGGAGGTACAGGATGACCCCCCTGTGCAGGAAGATGGCTTCGAAGCGCGCTTCCGCGCGGCCATGGACGATGACTTCAACACCCCCGAGGCCATGGCCGTGCTCTTCGATCTGGCGCGCGAGGTGAACCGGTTGCAGGAGTCCGACCGCGCGGCCGCGGGCCAACTCGCGGCCCGGCTGCGTCGTCTGGCCGCGGTCCTGGGTCTCTTGCAATCGGCGCCCGAGCGCTATCTCCGCCACGGATCCGAGGACGACGGGCCGGCCGACGCCGAGGTGGAGGACTGGATCACCCGACGCAGCGAGGCCCGCGCCCGCAAGGACTGGCAGGAGGCCGATCGGATCCGCCTGCGGCTCGCTGCCCAAGGCGTGGTGCTGGAAGACGGGCCGGGCGGCACGCGCTGGCGGCGCGGATAGCCCCGCACCGACGCGTGCCGGTCCATTGACGCCTTGAAGACGGGTGCGTATCATCCCTCGCGCTTCCGCGACCATCTATATACCTTATTTGGCGATGCACATCGGCCTCTCGGGGCATAGCGCAGCCTGGTAGCGCACCTGCTTTGGGAGCAGGGAGTCGGGGGTTCAAATCCCTCTGCCCCGACCACGTCTCCCCGGCGAAACCGGGGACCCGCAAAGCGCCTGTAGCTCATGCGGATAGAGCATCGGCCTTCTAAGCCGAGGGTAGCAGGTTCGAGTCCTGCCAGGCGCGCCATTGCGCGGTGGGGTTCAGGGCATGCCCCCTGCCCCACGCCTGCCAGCGTACGGAGAGGCCGTTCGGGACGCGAAGTACCGTTACGCTGTCGAGCGGTCACGATGGTGGGCGTAGCTCAATCGGTAGAGCCCCGGATTGTGGATCCGGTTGTTGTGGGTTCAAGTCCCATCGCTCACCCCATCCCCTGACTGCGCCTTGCCAGTACCCGCGCGGGCCGTTAGCTCAATTGGTAGAGCAGCTGACTCTTAATCAGTAGGTTGGAGGTTCGAGTCCTCCACGGCCCACCAATAAAATCAAGGTATTACGTGATTCTCAGCCCTGTACGCTCTAGCCGTGTAAGCACTGTGTAAGCGTTTGGCCGCGGCCGCTGCCTTGGCGCTCATGTAAGAGCTTCACGGTCTCCGAGCGCATGGCCATCGGCAAAAGCATGGCGACGCGGTTGGGGGAACGACGCGGCGGGGACAGCGCCGCACGATGAGATCCGGTTCCGAGAGATCCCTTGCTACCCGCCGCTGGGGTGGTCTGGCGCGGACGATGCGGCCGATGCGGATGGTTCTACGAGGCTCTACGCGCGAACTACGAGGTGTTCTGGTGGCGCCCGACATTCTGTTGCCCGAGGGGGTTGCGTCATGAGCGGTTTGGTAGCTGAAACGGTCGCGAGCCCAGGCTCGGTTTAACTCGCAATCTAATCTTGTCCGCTTGCGCTCGGGCGAGCCGGGCGCGCTCGGCGACGGGATCGTGTCCGTTGCCCTTGGATGCGCATCCTACCTGGTCGGCCTGAAGACTGAAGCCGAGATTGCGAATATGGTGGAAGTGCTGATCCGGGGCTATCGCGGGCGCAACGGCATCGCGATCCAGGATCAGCAGGCGCTGTTTCCCGACAACGACCGTACGGCGCAATCCAAGATAAGAATCCACCATGCCCCGAAAAACATCGAGGCCCTATTCCTCGATGCGCAATCCGGTCAATCTGATCACTCAATCCGGCGCAAACTGATCACCCGTTCCGGTCGAAACTGATCACCCCTTCGGAGCGCAGCGACGCGGGGTTGGCATTATAAGCGTGTCGACTGGGTGTCGGTCAACGATCTCGCTCGCTTTCGCATCGATTCTCCTTTCAGGTTAAGCCGGTAGGCGTTGTGCACGAGCCGGTCTAGGATCGCGTCGGCCAGGGTGGGATCGCCGATGAGCTCATGCCAGTGCTCGACCGGGTATTGGCTGGTCACCACAGTGGAACGCCGCTCGTAACGGTCCTCGAGGATCTCGAGCAGATCGCGCCGCTGCTCTTCGGTCAGGGCGGCGAGGCCGAAGTCATCGAGGAGGATCACATCGAGGCGGGCGAGCTGTGCGAGGAGCTTGCGGTAGCGACCATCCCCGCGGGCGATGGCGAGCTCGGTGAGCAAGCGCGGTAGACGCAGGTAGCGGGCGGTGAAGCCCTGCCGACACGCTTGATGCGCGAGCGCGCACGCCAACCAGCTTTTTCCGATCCCGCTCGGTCCGGTGATGAGCACATTGAGGTGCTCGTGCAGCCACTGGCAGGTGGCGAGCTTTTTTATCAGGCTCTTGTCCAAGCCGCGGTGATGGCGATAATCGATATCCTCCAGGCAGGCGGTGGAACGCAGCGCGGCGGTGCGCAAACGGGTCTGCAAACGGCGGTTGTCGCGCTCGGTGCTCTCGGCATCGAGCAACAGACCGAGGTGCTCCTCGAAGCTCAGTGTATCGCTGTCGGGCACGTGGCGCTGAGCCTCCCATGCGCGCGCCATGCCGGTCAAATGCAAGGCATGCAGTTTTTCGATCGTGGGATGGATCAACATGATAACTCTCCTATCGTGGGTGTGGATCAGTGGTAATAACCGGCGCCGCGCACGTTGTCGTGAGGGATCGCCGGGGTGGAAGACGCCGTGGCCGGTAATGGCTCGCCGTCCAAACCACGTTTAAATCGACTCGACACTCTTGTAGCTGTGAGCGCCGAGGACGAGAGCGCGCCGGCAGGCCGCCTCCAGACGCGCGACACCGTAGTGCTTACCCAACCGCATGATGCCCAGGCAGGAGCGGAAGCCCTGCTGGGGATGGGCGCGGGTGGTGAGGATGACTGCGACGAGCTTGGCGGTTGCCGCGCCACTCTTTTCGGCCCAGTCGATGAGCCGCCGCGGTGTCCAGGCGGCGTAGTGCTGATGGGCCTTGGGCATGTGCGCCGGATCGGTGGTGTGTCGCCCCTTCAGATGCGAGCGCACGTGTGAGGCGACGCGTTGGCCGCGGTAGAACAGCTCCACGGTGTGCGCCGTGACACGTGCGTCCACGACCTGACTGACCAGCGCGTAGGGCACCGAGTAGTAGTGGCGGTCGACCTCGACGTGATAGTCGATATGCACCCGTGGTTGCTGCCACTCGGCGAACACGTAGGGCTCTACGGGTAGCGGCTTCATGGCCGGACGGTCGAGCTGTTCGAACAGCGTGCGGCGCGAGCCTGGCAGCTTGCGGAACGGACGCCGGTTCAGTGCCAAGAGCAACGTGTCGATCTCGGTATTCAGATCGCCGAGGCGGAAGAACGTGTGATGACGCAGGCGCGCCAAGATCCAACGTTCGACCAGGAGCACCCCATTTTCAGCTTTGGCTTTATCACGCGGCTTTCTGGCCCGCGCTGGGATAATCGCCACGCCGTAATGTTCGGCGAACTCTTGGTACGTCGGATTC
>JALZID010000037.1 GCA_030860485.1 Pseudomonadota bacterium
TATTGGCCCGAGGATGCAGTTCCACTTCCAGAGTCGGGGAGGGGGCGCCCTCCACCCAGCGAACCGCACCATACACGAACGATTTGATTTTCTGGACACGATTGAGGATAGTCTTGAGCTGCATCCCATTCCCCTCCCTCTGGGTATCGATGGTTTGTGCACACTGCCATCTTCCCAGAGATCGGAGCGGGATGCTCCCCTAGACCGAACCGCCCGGCTCCCCCCTTGCCGTTCTATCATCACATTTCCTGTAGGGCTGGGGATCTGTGGACAACCTCCCTGTTGCCCACAGATCCCCAGCTTGGCCTGTGGGCCCTGTGGGTGACAGGGATGTTATCCACAAGTCCACAGGCGCCCATGCCCTCACAGGCTCGCAACCACCCACAAATTGTCCCGAAGAGCCTTCTTTAATTTAATTGCTCGCCGTACTCTTCCAAAGCCTCGGATACGATAATCACTGCCTTGTTCACACTGTCCACATATTGTTGACCATACTGCCTTACCAGATCAGCCTGAGTAGACGCGAGCTCGTGGGGCTCTCTTTTCTGGCCGATAAGCTGCATCTGATTACGAGCCGCCTCCACCGCTTGACTAAACTGCTCGCGTTGAACCCCGGCCAGCTGTTGCATGACCTTCAATTGAGTGCCAGCAAGTCCGCGCATCGCTTCGGACATCGAGCGGTTCGCCTCTTGAGCCTGCTTTACGAATTGTGAGCCGTCATCGCTCATGATTAATTACCCCCTATGAAGGTAGTCTTTGATTAACAGTTTACCGTGCCCGTCTAACGTTGGGCAGTATTTTCATATCAGGTTTCGTGCCACGGAGTTCCACCGCCGATAGATGACACACCTTGAGCGAGTTTCTAGTTTATTGTCAGCTCAGAGATCAGCGGAGTTGTCACGCGAAGTCGTTGATCAAAATACTCGAAAAGGCCTAGTAGCGACGCACACGCCGCCTTCGCACGGTAACGTAGTAAATTCAACGACGCATATCTCAGGACTGCGAGAAGGGCAGTTTATCTCGCGCCACCTGTGCCCACGCCGCGCGACAAGATCGTCTGGACAGGAAGCCCTATCTCAAGGTCATCGCCAAGAAGGCGGGGCAGGCCATTCACGTCCTGGATCGCTTTCACATCATGGGGCACTTCGGCAAGGCCATCGATGAGGTCCGTGCCCAGGAGGCCCGGGAGCTCAGGGCCCGGGGCCGAGAGCCCGTCTTGACCAAGACCCGGTGGCTGTTGCTCAAGAGGCCGGAGAACCTCACCGAGAAGCAGGAAGTGCGGCTGGCGGATCTCTTGCGGTATAACCTGCGCAGTCGGAGCTACCTGCTCAAGGAGGACTTCCAGTTCTTCTGGGGCTACCGCTCGCCCTATTGGGCGGGTCGCTTCCTGGATCAGTGGTGCTTGCGCACGATGCGATCGAAGATCGGGCCGATGAAGCGCGTCGCCCGCATGTTGCGGGGCCATCGACCGCTTATCCTCAACTGGTTCCGGGCCAAAGGCCAGCTCTCGAGCGGCGTGGTCGAAGGCTTCAATGCCAAGGCCAAACTCACTACCAGAAAGGCCTACGGTTTTCGGACCTATCATGGGCTGGAAGTCGCCTTATATCATACACTTGGCGCCCTACCCGAGCCAAAGTTCACCCACAGATTTTCCTGAGGAGGTTTATTTTATAACGGTCCCGAGTTCAACACTCGGGCGCGACTGGACGACGGGAGGGGGATACAGCTAGAAGGAACTGAGGCCGACCAAATGGCCACGTTCCTTCGGGCCATCAATGCTCTTGAAAACATTCGCGTCATCGACGCTTCGTTACATCAGGCTTTGGCGGCAACCGCCCCAACAGGGAAGACCGGATGGAAAAAGTATCTCGGTTCAGCGAAGGACGAGATAGCAGATGCGATCCAGGTTCTCGAGGCGAAAAGGTTGCATCCGACCGCGGTCGCATCCTTGAAAGTCAGCTGGAGCAAGATGAAGAGCGCTATGAAGACAAACACCCCTGCCCAAAAGGACCAAAAGGACAGCTTGACAACTGAGGCTATCAGCAATGAGCATGCGGCGCGAGGCGACATATGTGAAGCTGGGTCTGACGCCGTGCTGTGTCCATAGTCAGTGATTTGAGGGGGCAGCCTCCTCTTCTATTTTGCGTTCTGTGCGTCTTCGGCTTGATCGTTGGCATATTGGTGTGTCCGGTCAAGGGCATATCATCCAGTCGGTAGAAATCCGACCGAGGCTAAAAGGATCAGGCCTTGTAGCAGGGGAGGTGCCGTGGCGCGAAAGCGAGACGGCAGAGTACCAGGTTGCAACGTGCGAGTCGGCGTAGAAGTAGCCTCGTTGCACGCGACTCCGGTGGCCGAGACGGTCGATAACAGGCGAAGGCAGCAAGGGTTAGCCGAAATGAGTATGACGCGGGAGCTTGGCGCATTGCAAACAGGGCATGCACTATTGTAGTAGACCTTGCTGGCCATGTCCTCGGACCGTCCTGTTTCCTATGTTCCAGACCGTGCGTCCCCTTGATCAGCGCAGGCTGACGCGTAGCTCGTGCCGAACCCCGTCACTGAACAGGGGAACGCGCAGTCTTCCCGGCTCAGGTAGCAGGGCCGCGCCATCGAGTGTCGCGGCCGCCACGATCCCCTGTGCGTTTCCTTCATTCACTACCGTGATGTGATAGCAGGTGGCGCGGTCGGGGAGACGGTAGCGCAAGGTGAATCCGGGCCAGCTCGCGGGGATGCGCGGCTCGAGCACCAAGGTCCGACCGCCCGCCACTGAAAAGCCCAGGATCGATTCGAGCGCCACGCGGTAAAACCAGCCCGCCGCGCCCGTATACCAGGTCCACCCGCCGCGGCCCACATGGGGGTCTGCGCCGTAGATATCCGCCGCAACCACATAGGGCTCGACCTGGTAGACCGCGACCTCGGCCGGCGTGCGCGCGTGGTGGATGGGGTTCAGCATCTCGAGGAGTCGCGTGGCGCGTTCGGGCCGGCCGGATTCGGCCAGGGCCTTGACCACCCACAGCGCCGCATGGGTGTACTGGCCACCGTTTTCCCGCACACCGGGGACATAGCCCTTGATATAGCCCGGGTCGTGGGTCGTCTTATCGAAAGGTGGCGTGAGGAGACGAATGAGCCCGTCGGGCTCCGACACGAGATATCGCTCCACGGCGTCCAAGGCCTGCACTCGCCGCTCGGACGATGCCGCACCGGAGATCACGGCCCAGGCCTGGGCCAGGGCATCGATGCGGCATTCGTCGCTGTCCGCCGAGCCGAGCGCGGTACCGTCGTCATAATAGGCCCGACGATACCAACCCCCGTCCCAGCCGCCCTCTTCGAGCGCCTGCACAAGCCCTGTTGCGTAGTCTCGATAACGCGCGACGCGCTCGCCGTCGCCGCGCGCGACGCAATAGGGGATGAAATCCTGGAGCGCCCGGTGGAGGAAGAACCCGAGCCACACGCTCTCGCCCTGCCCGCCGCGGCCCACGCGGTTCATGCCGTCGTTCCAATCGCCGCTCCCCATGAGCGGCAGCCCGTGCACACCGCGCGTCAGACTGCGCTCCAGCGCCCGACAGCAATGCTCGTAGAGGCTCGCCTTCTCGCCGCGATCCTCGGGGCTGAGATACACCTCGTCCTCTCCGGGATCGAGCGCGGTTGCGGCGAGGAACGGCACGGCCTCGTCGAGCACCGCGCGATCCCCGGTGGTTTCGACATAAAACGCCGTGAGGTAGGGGAGCCACAGGAGATCGTCGGAAAAACGCGTGCGCGTCCCGCGTCCTCTGGGGGGGTGCCACCAATGCAGGACATCGCCCTCGGAAAACTGATGAGCGGCATGCAGGAGTACCTGGGTGCGGGTGAGTCCGGGCAGGAGATGGACGAGCGCCGCGGCGTCCTGGAGCTGGTCGCGAAACCCGAAGGCCCCGCCCGACTGGTAGAAGGCCGAGCGCGCCCACAACCGGCAGGTGAGATTCTGATAGACGAGCCAGCCGTTCTGCAGGACGTCGAGCGCCGGAGAAGGCGTTTGCACCGTGAGGCCGTCGTGGATATCCCGCCAGTACGCGCTCACCTCTTCGAGGGATCGGTCGAGCGCTCCCTCGATCCGATAACGGGCCACGAGCGATCGCACCTCATCCTCGCCGCCCGCTTCTCCGAGGAGAAAGACGCAGCTCACCTCCTCGCCCGGTTCGAGGACGACGACGACTTGCCAGGCAAAGCAGGGGTCGGGCCCCGCACGCCCGTCGAGTGTCTCGGAACGACAGAGCGCCTGTGGGGCAGCCGGGCTGCCGTAGGGTCCGATGAAAGACTGCCGATCGCCGGAAAAATAGCGTGGCGCGTCCTGGGGCGCCGCGGCTGCGGCGAACACCAAGCGCTCGGCGAAGTCCTGTCGGTTCGGGTTCACCGCGAACGAGATCCCCGCTTTCGCGTCGTGGTAGGTGGCGATGGATCCGGCCGTATCCTGCGGCAGCCCCCCCAGGACCAGACGCGCATAGGAATAGAGCGACAGACGGCGGCGCGTGCTACCGGTGTTGCGCAAGAGGACACGGGTCAGTTTGATCGCATCGCGGCGCGGGACCAGCTGCAAGACCTCCTGTGAGAGCCCCTGGCGGCTGTGCAGCACCCGGCAGTAGCCGAATCCATAGCGCGCCCGATAGGGCGCATCCCCGCCCGCGGGAGCGGGCAGGGGGGACCAGAAAATACCTTGCTCCTCATCCCGGATATAAAACGCCTCGCCGCAGGGATCGCAGACCGGATCGTTGTACCAGGGCGTCAGGCGGTTCTCGCGGCTGTTGCCGGCCCAGGTGAAGCCGGCGCCGGACTCGGAGACCAGGAACCCGAAGCGCTCGTTGGCGATGATATGGACCCAGGGCAGCGGCGTTCTCTGCAGCGGGGTGACGCGGATGACATACTCCCGGCCATCCGGGGTGAAGCCCCCGTAGCCATTGTCGAAGAGCAGTTCCTCGTCTGAGATGGGAGACCCACCGGGCGGAGGCGTCGCCTCACCGGCCGGTCGGTACCGATCGGGCGCGGCCGGCAGAGAAAAATGGGCGAGCGCGCGCGCGCAGGAGGGCTCTGTAGCAGGCTCGAAGAGCGGACCGATCGACCGCAACCTATCATAGCGAGCCGCCCATTCGAGCGCGGTCTCGCGCGTCGGGGCGGCGCCCAGACCGAAGCACACGGTCTTCTGTGCCCCGGGCGAGAGGTCCAGGGTGATCCGCAGGCTCACTATGGCATCGAGCACCGCGCCGATCGTCCCCGAGAGCGGCGTGCGCTCCGTGAGGGCGCGCGGGCGGGTCAGGCTCCGACCGCGACCGATGAAGCGCATGCGATCGGTCTCGTGCTCGATGGCGCCTGTTTCGAGGTCCTCGAGCGCGAGCCAGTGCACGAGCCACAGGGGCTTCTCGCCGGCGCTACGGGGACGCCGCCTCGCCACCAGGGTCCGCTGCCCGGGCACCTGCTCGGTTTCTACGAAGAGCTTGGAGAAGGCCGGGTGTGCGGCATCCAGAGACTGCGGCGCGAGCACCACCTCGGCATAGCTCGTGACCTCGATGCGCCGAGGGACCGGAGCGTCGTTCTGGACCGTGCAGCGGCGCAGCTCCAAATCCTCGATCGGTGCGACCCGGACCGCAATGCTCGTCTCGATCCCCTGGTCGATGCGTTCGATCTCGAATGAACCCGCGCCGCGAGTCACCGCGTAGCGCTCCGGCCTTCGCCCCGCCGGCTGAAATCCCGCCGACCAATGCCCGCCGGAATCCCGATCGCGGAGGTAGACGAAGAACCCATCGCGGTCCTCGATCGGATCGGCGCACCAGCGCGTCAACGCGATCTCGCCGAGCGCGGAATAACCGCTGCCGGCTTCATCGAGGGCCGCCGTGTAACGTCCGTTCGAGAGGCGGTGCCAGGACCCGCGGCTCAATTATGCAGCACCACGTAGGCAGGGAGCTCGCCGATCACCGCCTCGTCTCCCGCAAAGGCTCCAGGAAGAACTTCAAAAGCTCGAGACCGCGCCCCTTCTGGCCCATGTGCATCAACCCTTGATGCTGCCCACCATGATCCCCTCGATGTAGTAGCGCTGCAGCAACGCGTACAGCACGATGACCGGCAGCACCGTCAGGAGCGCACCGGCCATCATCAGCTCGGTGTCCTGCACATGCTCGCCCGAGAGGTTGGCGAGCGCCACCGGGAGGGTGTGCAGTCGGCTGTCGGTCAAGACCACCAGCGGCCACATGAAATCGTTCCATGTTCCCATGAAGGTGAACACCGCGAGCGTCAAAAGGATCGGCTTGCAGAGCGGCAGCACGATGGAGCGGTAGATGCGCCATTCGCCGGCCCCGTCGATGCGCGCCGCATCCAGCAGGCTATCGGGGATCGACAGGGCATACTGACGAAACAGGAAGATCCCGAACACGCTCGCCATGCCGGGGACGATCACGCCCCAGAAGCTATTGATGAGGCCGAGGTATTTGAGCAGCATGAAGAGGGGCAGCATCGTGACCTGGCCCGGCACCACCAAGGTCGCCACCAGGCCCCGGAATACACGCTCGCGTCCGGGAAACGATAGCTTCGCGAAGGCATAGCCGGCCATCGAGTTCACAACGAGGGAGATCAACGTGACCGCGCCGGCGATGAGCGCACTGTTCATGATATAGCGCACGACATCGAGCCGTGAGAACAGTGCCCTGTAATGTTCCAGGCTCAGGGTGCTCGGCACCCAGCTCATGGGATAGGTGCTCGCCTCGCCGGCCGGCATCACGGAGGCCATGACCATCCACGCGAGTGGAAATATCGTGAGGCAGACGGCAGCGACGAGGAGCACATGGATCCCCAGGGTTCCAAGCGTTTTTTGAGAGAGGCTCATGGGACCCACCTCTTCTGCACGCGGCGCAACACAGCCCCCCCCACCACGATGATGCCGAACAGCAGGAACGCCACGGCCGCCGCGTAGCCCATGTTCCACCACCGGAAACCTTCTTCATACATGAGCAAGACGACACTCAGGGTGCTCTGCGATGGCCCTCCCTGCGTCATGACGTAGGGCTCGGCGAATAGCTGCAGATAGCCTACCAGCGTCAGGACCGCGACGAACAGTGTGGTCGGCGCGAGCAAGGGCAGGGTAACGTGCCGAAACTGCTGCCAGGCGTTGGCCCCGTCAATGCGCGCCGCCTCGTAGAGGTGTCCCGGTATGGCGTGCAGACCGGCGAGAAACACCACCATACTGTAACCGAAGTTTTTCCACACCGCCATGAGGATGATGGCCGGCAATGCCCAATGGGGGTCGCCCAGCCAGTCGATGGGCTCGACGCCGAATACGCTGAGCACGGCGGCCATGGGCCCGTACTGCGGGTGATACAGATAACGCCACACCACCGCTACGGCGACCAGTGTGGTCACGACCGGTAAGAATAGTGCGGTGCGGAAGAAACCCCTGAATCGCGTGAGTCGCGCATGGAGCAAGAGCGCCAGACCCAGGGCCGGCAGGACGGTGAGCGGTCCCGCACTCACCACGAACACGATGGTGTTCCTGAGTGCTTTCCAGAACAGCGGGTCGCGTGCGAGCCGGGTATAGTTGTCAATCCCGATGAAGCGCAGATAAGCGAGATTCCCGAGGGCATAGATATCGAAGTCGGTGAAGCCGAGCAGCAACGCCCCTGTGAGCGGAAGGAAGAAGAACACCAGGATGACGAAAAGTGCCGGGGCGACGAACCCATAGCCGGCACGGCCGCGCTCAGAGGCCATGCCGCGCACCCGCTGCCGGATGCCCGTCGGGCGCCGTGGCTTGGAGCCGCTGACGGCTCATGGGCCAGCACCGTTCAGGAAGGAGGATGGCGTCGGTCTCGGCATCGAGAATCGGCCTCGTCGCTAGTTTTGTCGTGGCGGATCACGGCCTCGGCGGCACGCTCGATGCCGGCGATGCACGCCCAATAGCCGATGGCGCGATGCTGTCCGATCGCGTGCTTCCGTACGAGATCCAGTCCGCACGAGACGTCGAATTGTAGACCCATCAACTCCATATCTTACCGAGTTCGTCGAGTCCGGCTCGCTTCAGGTCGTCCGGGCTCATGACAACTCGAAACTCGACATCGGCCTGAAACGTCAGAAACCACGGCTCTGCCAACGCTGGAATCTTCGACGGGTCCGGCAAATCGACGATGAGCACTGCTCCCCGCTGCCCATTCTGCTCTGTGAAATAGACCGCTAGTCAGGATGGTCCAGCAGTACGCAAGGTCTCCAGAGACTTCGATCTCCTGCACGTCGCCTGTTGATTCGATACGATTTTGCGCGAGGAGCCCGCGAAGCCCTCGCTCGAAGGAACTGCGGCCTCGCATAGGCGGTTGGCCGGCCACAAGGAAGACGACATCGTCGGCCATGAGAGTGAGGACGGTATCGATGTCACCTGCAACCATCGCGCTGTGCCAAAGCGCTACGAGGTCGCGAATAGTTTGTTCATCAGTGCCCATGGGGACTCCCTTGACGCCCAACGAAACAAGATCAACCGCGCCGGAGGAGAGGGCTTGGAAAAGCGACGGCGATCCACGGCATCGGCCGCAGCGCATGGTTGGGCCAAGGCGACTGAATTAAAGTATCCCACGACGGAGCCCCGGAGACAAGCGTCGATGGGTTCCCGGTGAAGCGCTGATGACTCGCAGCGACGCCGCCGACGGGACCTGGGTGCTCTGGCCGGTTGCAGCCACCCAACTCGACTCGCTAGGGCCCGGGTTCATCTGGACCCTCTCAAAGCCGGCATCGAGAAGCAGCCCAGGGAGTCGCGGGCCGATGTTGGGATCGCCTCATCTTCGGTGCACCGCCGGCGTGTAGAGTTCAACGTAGCGCCAGAGGGCGGCACAATACGGATGGCAAAAGTATCCCGTGAAATCGATGTCTTCGATAGTCCCGACGCCACCGGGCTGCAGGACTCGCAGCATCCTCGCGAGCGCTCCACGGATCCTTAAGATGGGTGAGGAGAAACCTCGCGTAGACGACGTCGAATTCGGGCGCTCCCTCGCTTTCGCCTACGTCCAAAAGTCGAAACTCCACGTTGCCAAGTTGCCTATCTTCGGCTTCGCGCCGTGCCAGCTCAAGCTTGGTTTCGTCGATATCCGACCCAACAGCCCTTCCCTCGGGGCCGACCCACTGCGCTAAATCGAATGTCACGTCGCCGCCGCCACAGCCAACATCGAGGCAAGCCATCCCGGCGTGATCCCGACGCGATCAAACAGGCTGAGCGTAGTGGGCAGCATCGAGCCAGGATTCTCAGACGCTCTCCTCCTTCCACGCCGCCGCGGATTATGTAGGACTTGCGTTCCATTGCCTGCTCATTTCATTCTGTCATGGTCGATGCTGGACCGCAGTTCGACTTCTCGGTCAAGATAATACTCCCCGCGAGGTTTGCGTAAGGGCCTAATGGCGGCCTTCAGCGGCGCGGCGCTCTTTGCCGCGTGCAAGGCATCGTTAGGGTGTTGGTTCCAGGTTCGTTCATTTGGTCGGCGTGCGAGCGAGTTTCAGGGCGGCTGAAAGGCGCAGCCCTTTGGACGTCCTTCAATGGACCGGTTAGGCCGCTGTTCCACTGAGAACGGCTTCGTAGACCGCGAGGTCCCTGGCGGAGAAGCAACAGAAGATTACCTCGCGAATGGCGGAGAACTCCTGCACCGACGAGCGCACCGTGGACACAGCGACCTTGGCAGCCTGCTCGAGAGGGTAACCGTATATGCCAGTGCTGATGCTTGGGAAGGCCAGCGTAAGGGCGCCGTTCGCGGCTGCGACTTCGATAGAGCGGCGGTAGCAAGACGCCAGGAGCTCCGGCTCGCCGCTGGTACCGCCACGCCACACTGGACCGGCCGTGTGAACGATGTACTTGGCCGGCAGCCGGTAGCCCTTGGTGAGCTTGGCGTCACCAGTCTGGCAGCCGCCTAGAAGGCGGCACTCGTGCAGCAGTTCCGGCCCGGCGGCACGATGGATCGCACCGTCAACGCCACCGCCGCCGAGTAGCGATGAGTTCGCGGCGTTGACGATGGCCTCGACCGACAGCATGGTGATGTCAGCTCGAAGGGCACGAAGTGTTGCGGGCATGGCGGAGCGGCCAACGTCCAAAAGTGAGCGGTTAACCTGACCCTTTTTCCCTTTGGAGCGCGGGAGATCTCACGAGCTACTCTGAACCATCTGCACGCGCTACCGCCACGTCGCGATCGTCGCCGTGAGTGCAGATACGGAGTTGCCAGGGGTTACAGCAGACTTCGCAGTCCTGAACCAGGCTCCCCTCCATGTCAGGTTCCAAGTAGATCTCTACAGCCTCGCCGCAGTAGGGGCAGGTGACAAGAAAGCGGTCTTCCATAGGCTCAATAGTCTCCTGCATAGAACCTGTCTACTGCCGGTCGGGATAGCGCGCGCAACCTTAGGCAACAGCTTGGCTGTTTCGGCGTTTCCGCTTTACGTGCCCGTATAGCCATTCCCATAGTTCACGTTTCCACAAGCCCCCCCTGCGATCCCGGACGGTCGGATTTCCCGAGTCCGGTTCTGACCTTGGCTACCCTTCGGTCGTCTTCCTGCCATGAAGGAAGCTCAAGTGCTGACCCACGTCCACCCCTCTTCATACCAGTTGACTCCCAAGGGCGTTCTGCTGTGCACCGGCCCTACAGGTCCGGCTACTCCTCGAACGGCCAAGTGCCCAGAGCCCCTTGCCGCACGCAAAAGGTGTTACCTCGTGCGCCGTGATGTCATGCACCACGTGGCGGGCATTACCCCACCTTCCTCGCTACCTTTCATGCTTCTTGAAGCCCAACGACAAGGTGAGCGGCGCCGCGCTTTTTGCGGCATCCGTCTCCACCGCGAAGTTAGGCTAGCGCTGACCGTTCGAAATCCCCGTTGGCCTTTAGCAGTTTGTACTCTGACCCCGATACCGGGTTTCTTGAACGACGTATTGAAGCGACTTTTCAGGTCGTCTCAATCCGTATTGGTTAGGCGCCACCTTGCTTGAAAAGTGCCTCCGCACGCTTCTTAATTTCCTCCGGTGTGAGGTCTTCCTTGTGGGTGGCGAGAAACCAAACATGCCCAAAAAGGGTCTTCGAGCGTACCGGTGCGATCGCCGTAAAATTGATCCTGCATAAGCAGCGATGGGTTTTCTGTGAAGCGCTGAAGGCCGCAGCGACGCCGCCGACGGGACCCTGGTGCTCTGGCCGGGCGCAAGCCAACCCACCTCGCCGACTCGCAGGGCGTAGGTGTGGCTCCCAACGCCCACCCGCTCAGCCGCGAGCGGCGTTCACTGTTGTGTCGAATCACCCGTTCGCGCCCTGCGCCGCTCCTCGGCTGGCCGCCTCTGCACTACGTACACGTAGTTCTCCCATTCGTCGGAATGCTCGTCCAGCACATCGAACCCTTGCTCTTCCAGCAGGGTGCGGTACTTTACAGCTTCCAGAGAGACATAGCGAAACCCCACGCCGTTCATCCGACTCTCTGCCGTTCCCTCTTGGGCTCCGGCCGTCAATAAGAACTTCCCACCGGAGTTCAGGACTCGTGACACCTTCGATATGGCCTGCTCCTGATCGGCGGGCGTCAGGTGAAGCAACAAGCCCCAGGCCACAACTGCATCGAACATCGTGTTGAAGAAATCGGAACTCTGGATGGTTGCGCACTGAGCGTGAGTGCTCGGACAATTTTCCCGAAAGCGCGCGATCATCTCTCGCGAATTATCGATCCCGAACACCTCGAATCCACTCCTGACCAGAATCTGCGAAATGGGAACTCCGTTGCCACAACCGAGGTCCAGGACCTTCGCCCCGGCAGCGAGCGGTCCAGCAAACGCCGCGACGTCCGGAACCCCGGCGTCTGAACTTCTGGCGCCAGCGTACCAATCGGAGATCTCGTCGTATTCCGGCATGCTATAGGCCAATGTTCGCGTTCAGGGGCGGGAACCGGCGGCCGAAGCCCGATGGTGACCGTCCCCCTGCAACGCGTTGTTGGGCGGCTTACGCGACAACACTGCTGGCTTTCCGACGCGCCAAATGCTATCCAGCATACGCCCGCTTTAGTTCATCAATGTCGATCTTCTTCATTTGAAGCATTGCCTCCATGGCTCTTTGGGATTTTTCAGAATCGGGGTCATTGGTCATCTCGATCAAAACGCTGGGAACAACTTGCCATGAAGCGCCGTATTTGTCCTTGAGCCAGCCGCACTGCTGTGCCTTTTCATCCCCGCCCTCAGATAGCTTCTCCCAGTAATAGTCCACTTCTTCCTGTGTCTCGCAATTGACTTGGAACGAGATGGCCTCGTTGAATTTGAACATCGGGCCGCCGTTGAGTGCGGTAAACGCCTGCCCATCTAGTTCAAATGCCACGATCATTACCGTTCCCGCCGGTTTTCCGTGGACCTCATGTCCAGCTTCTCCGTAACGAGCAACGTTTACGATCTTTGAATTTCTAAAAATAGCGGTATAAAACTCAACTGCCTCTTCGGCTTGATCGTCAAACCACAAACATGGGGTGATCTTTTGGGTGATCTTTTGAATGACTTGCATGGTGTTTCTCCTAGTCGGGTCTATCACGGATGCGGTCACCGTGACTACCAGCTAGTCGTTTGCAGAAGCCCAAGATCGACAAGTCTAGACTAACGGGGCTGTCATCATTCTGACGCCCAACGAGAAGTAGACTCCCTAAACAGTGCTCCTGTCTTACGTCAGGAGCGTGTATAGCGCCTGTGCATAAGGAAAGCCCGGCCGAAAGATCAAGCACTTGGGTATGATTATAGTACCCCCTAAAGCCCGACGGCAAGCACACTTCGGGCGGTCGGTAGGAGTACCGGGCAACCGCGTCTTCTCGACCCGGTCCGAGATGGGGTCTGCCGTGGGAGCTATAGCATCGGGACGGCGTCCGGTATGGGCACAAGGGTGCAGTGCTCAGTGATGCATCGCGATAGATGCCAAATGTCGAAACTGGACGACCCAGAGCATCAAGGTCCTTTTCAGATCGCGTCCTCAGGCTACCGGGGTCGCGGTGCTGCGGGCCTCGGTGGGAACGGCGGGTGGGGTGGCGATCCGGGGTTTGCGGGGTTTCCATAGGCCGCCGGTGGTGAAGCAGTCCCAGCCCCAGCGCAGCCAGCGGAGGAGGGCGAAGGCGAGCCACAAGGCCCAGGCCAGCATCAGGAAGCGATAGACCCACAGGGGCACGGATAGGACGAACGCGCGCGGGAGCGAGGCATCGTTGCGGTCTTGGTACCAGGAGAGTGTGGAGGCGGTCGAGCCGTTGCCGGCGATCTGCATCTCGGGGAGACCCAAGAGGCCCTGGCGGACGGCGTCGAAGAGTGCGCCTAGGGCGAGCAGGGTCAGCAGAACGAGGGCCACCTGCAGGGCATCGAAGCGCAGCGGCGCGAGATCGCTCGGCACGCGCTTTCTGGCGCCGAGCGCCAGGAGCCAGGCGGCGACCAGGAGGGCGCCCACGGCGCTGCCCTGGCTCAAACCGATGCCGAGCAGGAACCAATGCCGGAAGGCGAGGGGGTGTAGCGCGTGCGCCCGAGGCCGAGGGCGAGGAGCGCGACGACGGCGAGCGCGCCCCAGAACAGCACCGCGGGTCCGAGCCTCGGGCCGCCCACGAACAGCACCCAGCGATCGCTGCCCACGCGCGCCTCCAGGCTGTGGTTGGTGCTCGGCGTGCCCAGGCCGAGCTCGGGTGTTCGAAACAGGGGGTGATACCCTGGTCCTGGCGGAACCGAACCTCGATCGATCCCTCGCCCGGCGTCAGGGGAAAGCCGATCTGCCGGCCTTCCTGGCGGATCGGCTGGGCCTGTCCGTCGATCAACACCTGGAGGAGGCGGCCGTCCTCCGGCAAGGTGAGGGCATGTTGCCCGCCCTGGCTGCTTTCGAGTGCGAGCACCAGCGTGCTGTCGGTAGCGCGCTGGCCGATCTCCGCGGTCAAACAGCTCGCCTTCAAGGTCAGCGTCGGGCCCTCGATGGCGCCCGGCCGGCTCACGACCAGGAGCGTCTCCCCGGGCCAGGGGCGCCATTCGGGCAGCCAGCGGCCGTTCGGGTCCTGGTGATGCACGACCGGGAGGCCGCGCGTGTCGAGATGCCAGATGGGGCTCACATCGGCACGCCAGCGCTCCGTCCAGGCTAGCGTCTTCGGTGCGACCAGGGTCAGCTCCGGGCGCTTGTCGGCGATCACGGATCCCCACCGGGTCCGGTCGGCGTTGGCCGCGAGGCTGACCAATACCTTGCCGTCGCGCACCCGCACGCCCTCGGTGGTCACCGATTCACCGGAGAGCAGGGGGACTTCCAGCACCAGCGCCTGGCCGAGCGGGGACAGGCGCCGGACCTCGGTGTCGACACGCCAGTCGAGCCCGAGGTGCAGGAGCCGATCGACTCGCGCGAAGCCCGGCAGGGCGCCGGGCTCGAGGTCCGGTAGCTCGGCGCCGGTCGGCAGGCGGGTGAACTGGAGCTGACCCTCGGGCGCGCCGTCTTCACGGACGCCCTCGACGGCCCAGCCCTCGGCGCGCACCTCGACCCGGTGGGGGCGCAAGGGCAGGGGCAGGGTGAGGCGCGCGCGCGGTGGGGGGCGCCCGGCGACCAGGACATCGTGGCGGCCTGGGGCCAGGCGGACCCAGAGGCCGCCGTCCGGTCCCCGGAAGAGCGGCGTGCCGCCTCCCTCGTCCAGGAGCACCTCGCCCGGCATCCATTCGCGGGCATTGACCGGCAAGGGCACGGCCACCGATCCCTCGCTGTGGATCTCCAGGCGCACGGCCAAGAGCGTGGGCGTGATCTGGATGGCGGCGCGCGCGATCTGGGCGCAGCTCGTCCGGCAGTCGGGTGGCGCCGTCAGGCGCTCCTTCAAGGTCTCCAGGAGCTTCGGATCGGGGAAGTCGGCGCGGGCCTCGTCGCAGGGAAGGCCGAGGCCGGCGAGGGAAAGGATCACGAGGGCCGGGGTCATACCGCTGGACATCCCGCCGGTCCCGTGCCACCGCGCGCGGCGGAGCTGCCACATGCGTGCGGCGAGCAGGGCGAGGAGCACGACCCCGGCCAGATTCATGAGCAGATGTCCCCATGGCGGGATAAGCATCAGATATAGGGCCTGGTCTCGTACCACGGGGCCGCGCCAGGTGAGCGCCACCTCCGTCCAGCGCCATTCGGGGAGGCCGGGGCCGGTCTGTACCTTGGCCTTGGGGTCGATCTCGTCGGTCAAGGCGGCCGGTCTCGATGGCGCTCGCTCGCGCTCGTCCTTCATGGCCTCGCGCTCGAACTGCTGGCCCGGCACCGGCGCGCCGGCGGCGGCCGTTTCCGGGAGCTCCTCGGCTTCCTCGGCCGGTGCCGGGCTTTTTCTGAACACCCGATCGCCCCGCTCTAGGTCCATGTCCATCTTCCCCGTCCTATCGACCGACATCTCTTCGGGGCTCGGCAGCCCCCCGAGTACGCCCGCGAGCGGCGCCGGCCCCGGTCGCTCGAGTTGCGGATAGAGCGCGAGGCGGACCTGATCGACCATGAACGGCAGGGCGATCACCGCCAGCACGCCGAAGGCCCCGAAGCGGTAGGCGCGTGCCAAGGACGACCAGCGGCCCTCCGGCAGGACCCGCACGAGGGCCGTGGCGGCGCACAGGTGCAGCCAGATTGTGGCGGGGGCCCCGGGCTCCTGCCAGATGAGGGCCAGCGCCACGAGCCCGAGGAGGCCCGAGGCCGGACCCCACAGATGGCCGATGGCCATGCCGGCGAGCAGGACCAGGAACAGATCGAGGAGCGTCCAGCGCATGAGCCAGGTCGCGGTCGCGTCGTCCATCCCGCTGGCCGCGAACAGGCGCCAGCCGGGCGGCAGGTGCAAGGTGGCGGAAAGCCCCTGAAAGTCCTGATCCCAGCCCACGGCCGGGGGCGATCGCAGCGCGCCTTCCAGGCGTGAACGGGCGTCGAGATCCAGGATGCCGCGCCGCACCTCGACCCCGGGGCGCCGGGAGCCCGGCAGTGCCGTGATGAGCTGCGGGACGCCGTCCTGCGCCACGCACCCGAGCGCGAGCTGCTCCCCCGCCGTGAGTCGCCAGCCGCGCGTCATGGTGCCGGTGATGGCGTCGGCTACCGTGTAGCCGCCGCCGTCGAAATCGAGCCACAGATCGCGCTTGAGGATCAGGCGATCCGGCTCGGGCTCCGGATCACCGCGGCGCACAACCTTGAGCGTCAGGGTGTCACCGCGGTTCACGCGATAGGCGGGGAGCCCCTTCCAGGTATCTGGCAGGGTCGTCTGGCTCGGGTCCACGGCCGGGACCCCCTCGACCTCGACCAGGCGCAGGTGGTTCCGCGCATCGAAAACCCACAGCTCTTGTTTCGGCCAGGGGTCTCGGGGCTCCGCGAGCGTGAACGTGGTGGTGTCGGCTGGATAACGACCCAGGACCTCGACCACCCAGTGCCCCGGCCGCACCTTCAGGCGCAGCTCTCCGCCAGGTTCGATCCGCGCCGGTAGCGGGCTCTCCAATCTTAGCGGGATGGTGTCCGGGAGCAGTGCCCCGCTCAACGCCAGCTCGCGCTCCCGTCCGCTCACATCGAGCTCTACGCGCGTGGTGATCCGACCGGGATCTCATCGGTGAGCCGGCGGAACACCTGGATATCCAACCGGTCCGCCGCCTCCCCCGCGTCCTCTGTCTTGAGCCAGATCTGTCCATCCGGGCGCAGGTCCGGCAGGGCCATGGTCTCGCCCTTTACGCGCAGGCCCACCCGGCCAGTGTCGGGCGGGAGCGCGAGGGAATCGGGCAGTCGGTCCCATTGCAAACGCCCGCTGATCCGATGGGGGCCGGGCCCGAGGCGTAATACCGGTCGGCCATCCCGCTCCCCGACAGCAGCCGCGTCTCCATCGACTTTGACCTCCTGGGGCCAGTGCCGGCGATCGCCGGGCAGTGCCACGTCGACCTCCCGATACACGGCCGACGATTGCTCGAAGGTCCCGCCGCCGTCTTCGAGCGTCAGCTCGACCGCGCTCGGCCAGGCGCAACGTCGCGCGCGCGGATCGCTGAAGAGGGCCGGGCAGCCCAGATCATCGAGGCCGTGCAGCACCCAGGCAACCCAGGGCTTGAGCGGTTCGGGCACCGCCTCGGGGGCCAGCGGGCGGGCCTCGAGCACTGCGAGGCGGGCCACGGCCAAAGCGAACGCCAATAGGAATCTCACGCGCATGGTGTACCTTCCGCGGGGCCGGCTCCGGTTGGGGGCGTAGTCTATCCCTGGCAAGCGTGTCGGGGCATGGGGCCCGGGTGCCGGTGGCAGGGTGTCGGATGATCGGATCCGTGCGCTACTTGAGCCCTTAAGGCGATTCTGGTACAAATGCGCCCCTCTCGTTCGGAGAGGTCGACCCGGTGTCGCTGACCAAGAAACCAGCCAAGCATGCGGCGATTGATTCCGCGCCGCCGAAGCGCCCCGCGTGGGGTGAGTACTCCGGGTTCACACCCTACGATCCGGAACCCGGCGAGGACTACATGGGTCCGCGGCAGGTCGAGCATTTCCGCCAGATCCTCTTGGCGTGGCGTCGCGAGCTGATGGACGAGGTGGAGCGCACCGTTCATCACCTGCAGGACGATGCCGGCACCTTCGCGGATCCCAACGATCGGGCCACCCAGGAAGAGGAGTTCGCGCTGGAGCTCCGCACCCGGGAGCGGGAGCGTAAGCTCATCAAAAAGATCGGGGAATCGCTCGCGAGCCTCGAGCTCGGCGATTACGGTTACTGCGAGGTCTGCGGCGTCGAGATCGGCATCAGGCGCCTGGAGGCACGCCCCACGGCGACGCAATGCATCGACTGCAAGACCCTCGACGAGATCAGGGAACGCCAGCTCGGGTGATCGCTAACTCGTGGTGATCGATCCTTTCCTGTAGGGCGCGTTCGGTGCGCGGTCTGCGCCGTAACCCGCCAAGGCAATCTTTACAAAGCGCTCCGCAGCCCCGCCTCCGTCGCGGTGCGCTCAAAAAGACGCCGCCGTTTCTCATACGCCTCGCGCGTGATCGCAACGTCTTCGAGAAACGGTCCCAGCTCCTCGATCGTCAGGGCCTGCGGACCGTCCACCAGTGCCTTGGCGGGGTGGGGGTGGAAGTCCGCCAGCACCATGTTGGCACCGGCGATGACCCCCTGGGCCGTCGCGTGCAACACGTCCAGGATCCCATCGGGTGCGCGGCCCCGCGATCCGACCGAGTGGGAGGGATCGATGCACACCGGCATACGTGTCAGGCGCTTCACGGCCGCGATGTGGGCGAAATCCACGAGATTGCGGTGCGGGTCTCCCATATTGGTCTTGACGCCGCGCAGGCAGAAGACCACGTTGCGGTTGCCCTCGCTGGCCAGATATTCGGTGGCGTTCAGGGACTCTTCGAGGGTAATGCCGAAACCGCGCTTCATCAGGACCGGAAAGCGTCTCTGGCGCCCGGCGCATTTCAGGAGTTCGAAGTTCTGGGTATTGCGCGTCCCGATCTGCAGCATCACGCCGGTGGGATCGCCCGACTGGCGCAGGGCCTCCGCGATCTCCTCGATGTTAGCATCGTGCACGATCTCCATCGCAATCACGCGGATGCCGTATTTCCCCGCCGACTCGAACACGTACGGCAGGCAGTCCTTGCCATGGCCCTGGAAGGAATAGGGGTTGGTCCTGGGCTTGTAGGCGCCCATGCGCGTGCATACCTGGCCGTGGTCTCTCAAGGCACGCAGCATGGCCTCGACGTGCTCGCGTGTATCCACCGCGCACAGGCCGGCGAAGATCTGCAAGCTGTCCTGCCCGAAACGCACGCCGTTGTACTCGAAGTGGCTCGGCCGCGTGTCGCCCTTGTGCCGGCCGAGGACCCGATACTCCTGAGAGACCCGCACCACTCGTTCCACGATCTCGAAGCCTTCGATCTCCTTGCTGTCCAGAGGCGAGGTGTCGCCGATGAGATAGATCTCGGTCAGCGTCTGCTTGGCGCCGACCTCGATGTGGGTGCGCGGCCGGACCGCGGGCAGCGCCGCGAGATGCTCCATGAGCCGCTGGTATTCCTGGTCGTTCTTGTTGGCGTCCGGGTGCAGGATGATGATCATCGGACTTGCCGTCTGTTATCGAATGCCGCGCATCATGCGGCATCGCCGTCGCGCCGCACGGGGAACATCGCGGACAGGTTATTTACTCTCTGGCCGCTCGCCGAAACCCTCCAGCCAGCGGGTGTAAACAGGGTCGGCTATCCGCCGCAGCGCGCGGACCCGCTGCGGCAGGGCGCGTGTGATCTCGGTCTCCGTCTGCACTCGGCCCGACGGACCATCGGCAGGACGGAGCGCCTCATGATAGCGTGCCACCCACTCGGTGACCATTTTGGGCGTGACCTGAAGGTGGCATTGAAGGGCCAGGACCTTGTCCATGACGAAGCCTTGATCGCCTTGCACTTGATCGCCCCGAGCTTGATCGCCCCGAGCTTGACCGGATCGTATCAGGGCGTCCGCACCGGTGGGGCGGGACAGGGTCGTGTCGCGCCAGTGGAATACCTCGGTATCGGCCGGGAGGCCTTGCCACCAGCGTTTCGCGAGGGTCCCGCCCGCCGCCTGCACCGGAAACCAGCCGATCTCGCGGTTCGGGTCGGTCGCCACACTGCCTCCCAGGGCCAGGCACACGATCTCCGCTCCGAACCCGTGGCCGATGACCGGGAGGCCTCGATCGCAGGCCTCGACGACCACATCGCATTCGCGTTCGAACGTCGCGGATCCCGCGGCCGCGGACGCCTCCCGCGGCCCGCCCATGACCACGAGCCCGGAGGCGTGTGAGAGCGTCGCGGGCATCGTCTCGTTCTGATCGAGCCGAAACAGCTCCAGCGGCACGCGGCGCAATGCCAGGAACTCGGCGAGATAGCCCGGTCCGGCACCGTCGGCATGGCGGATGATGAAGACCGGTTGCACGGGAACCTCGAGCGTTATGGCTGCACCCGGAGGTGCGATTCTAGGCCCGGTCGAAGGGAAACTGAAGCGGTTTCATCCAATATTCAAGATTGCGCCGCTCAGGCCCTCGGCGGGTCCTCGCCGCGCTGAATATCGAACTTGCGCATCTTTTCCACCAGTGTGGTGCGCCCCATCCTGAGACGCTGTGCCGCGTGCGCGACGATCCAATCGGAGTCGTCCAGGGCCTGCATGATGAGCGAGTATTCGAGGCTGTCCAGATGTTCTTTGAGGTTCAGTCCGGTGCGGGGCAGGCGCGTGAGGCCCAAATCTAGGTCGCGCTCGGACACCCCGGCCGCCCCGTCTGCCGTAACGGGTGGGAAGTCCGATCCCATCAGATCGGCGGCCTGGTACTTGACTGGCAGATCGGGCAGGTCCACGAGGCCGTTCGGGCACAGGATGGCCAGGCGTTCCATGAGGTTCGCGAGTTCGCGCACATTGCCGGGCCAGGGATAGCGCACGAGCGACGCATGACAGCGCGGGGTCAGACGGATGCGGCCTCGGCCCTCGTATTCGCCACGCGCGATCAGCTCTTCGATGAGCAGGGGCAGATCCTCGGTCCGTTCGCGCAGGGGCGGCATCTCGATGGGGAAGACATTCATGCGATAGTAGAGGTCCTCGCGGAACGCCCCCCGGGCGATGGCCTCTTCCAGGTTGACGTGGGTCGCGGCGACGATGCGCACATCGGCCGTGAGGCTCTTGTTGCTGCCCACGCGCTCGAAGGTGCGGTCCTGGAGGACACGGTTGAGCTTAACCTGCATCGTGAGGCTCATATCCCCGATCTCGTCCAGGAAGAGCGTGCCGCCTTCGGCCAGCTCGAAGCGCCCCTGGCGCGTCGTAATGGCGCCGGTGAAGGCGCCCTTTTCGTGCCCGAATAACTCGGACTCTAGGAGCTCCGAGGGGATGGCCCCGCAGTTGACCGGAACGAACGGGCGGTTGCGGCGCTTGGAATGATAGTGGACGTGTCGCGCCACCACCTCTTTTCCGGTCCCGGACTCGCCGGTGATGAGGACATTGGCGTCGGTGCCGGCCACCATGGCGATCATCTTGGTGATGCGCTTGATAGCAGGGCTGGTCCCGACCAGGCTGCGAAACAGCTCGACCGGTCTGGTGCCGTTGCCCTGGCGCGATGGTCGGTGCCGCTCGATCTTGCCGAGGGCCGCCATCAGGTCGTCGTGGCGCAAGGGCAGCCACACGGTGGCGACGCCGGCCTCGCTCGGCGGGCGCGGCGTCCTGGGGTCGAGGATCAGCAGCACCGCGATGTTCGGGTGCTGTGCTTGAAGCTGTTTCACGAGCTCCTTCCGAACGGCCGGCAGGCCGACATCACCCAGAAGGACGAGGTCGCAAGCCGGCATCTCCGCCAGCGCCTCCTGAAACTGGGCCGCTTCGCAGCTCGCGATCCCCTGGAACTCGACGAACTCGAGAATGGCCCCGACGCGCTGTCGGCTTCCCGCATCGTTGTCGACGACCAAGGCGTGGTGGTGGTACACGGGCGCTTGCATCGCTCCTCTCAGCGGCTAGTTAAACACCTGCGGGGTCGGATGTCAAAAATATGGCGGCGGATGCGCCTCTGGATCCCCCCTTTTCGCCAGGGGAGTACTAGGGGACATGAGCCGGTCGGCACCCCACGGGCAACTTGGTTTACAATACCTGCGAGCGAGGGAACGCTATGAACCATGCGCAGCGGGGGCGAGCAGGGCCGTCGCCCGTCCATCGCCCACCACCGGACGCTTCCCAACGATGACGCCGACCCTACCGCCGACTGCGATCCCGGCGACCTTGATCGATGGGGATGGTATCGGGCCGGAGATCGTTACGGCCGCCCTCGAGGTCCTGGAGGCCGCCGGCGGCCGCTTTGAATGGGACGTGCAGCTCGCTGGCATGGAGGGCCTGGCCAAGACCGGCGATCCGTTGCCGGAGGCCACCATCGAGAGCATCCGGCGCACCCGCCTGGCGCTCAAAGGCCCCCTGACGACCCCCGTCGGTGGCGGGTATCGTTCCGTCAACGTATCGTTGCGCAAGACTTTCACGCTGTTCGCCAATGTGCGACCGGGCAGGAGCCTGTTCCGCGGCGGACGCTACGAGGACGTCGATCTGGTCCTGGTGCGGGAGAATACCGAGGGGCTTTACGTCGGCGTCGAGCACTTCATCCCCATCGACGACGACCCCAGGGCCGTGGCGGAGGCCTCCGGTATCATCACCCGCTCGGGTTGCAGGCGCATCGCGCGCTTCGCCTTCGAATACGCCTTGAGGCATGGGCGCAAGAAGGTCACCGTGATTCACAAGGCCAATATCCTCAAGAAGCTCACCGGCTTGTTTCTCGAGACGGCGCTCGATATCGGGCGCGAATACCAGGGCCGGCTGCAGATCGAAGAGCGCATCGTGGACAACTGCGCCATGCAGCTCGTCATGAACCCGCAACAGTTCGACGTGATCCTGACCACCAATATGTTCGGAGACATCCTCTCCGACGAGATCGCCGGGCTGGTCGGGGGTCTCGGCACCACCCCGGGCGCGAACATCGGTGCGAACGCCGCGATCTTCGAGGCCGTGCACGGCTCGGCCTCCGACATCGCCGGACAGGGCATCGCCAACCCCACGGCTGTGATCATGGCGGGGGCGATGATGCTCGACTACATCGGGCTCATCGGGCCGGCCGAGCGGGTGCGGCGCGCGGTATCTCTCACGCTCGACGAAGACCGGATCAGGACCCGCGATCTCGGCGGTAGGGCCACGACCGCCGAGTTCACGCGCGCGGTGGTGAAACGGGTCCAGGCCGAGGCATGAGCGCCGAGCCATGAAAACTTCGTCTTCCTTCGGGGGGGCAGGCCCGGACGCGGACGGCCTGTGGATGGTGACGACGGTCGCACGGTTTTTCGTGGGGATGGGCCCGCTGCGCAGCCTGCTCGCGATCGCAACGGTGTCCCTGGTCGCGCTCGCCCCGTTCGCGCTCTTGGACCCGAGCGGCGTGATACAGGGTGCGGTCGCGCCGGCCCTGGCCACCTTGGTCGCCTTCGTCTTGCCGCTCGACATGAGCATGAGCCGGGTCTTCATGTCGGGGGCGGAAGCGCCCGAGGTCGCGCGGTATGCACGCATCATCCGCTGCGAGGCGTGGCTCCTCGTGCTGCTCGTTTCGGTCTGGGTGCCGACCCTCTGGGCGCGGTTGGGTTCGGGGTGAGCCGAGGGGCCTCGGCAGTGGTGCAGACTGCGCTTGGCCCGCGGAGGGCCGGTTCCGATCAGACCGGATCGTACGCTCCCCCCACGCTCGACGGCGTGCCAGGGCCGGGTCGTTCGGAAACCGAACGCCGGGTACGATGAGCGACCCAAACGCCGAGACCTTCGATCTGCGCGTGATGACCTACAACATCCACAAGGGCTTCAGCACCGGCAATACCCGATTCGTCCTGCACTCGATGCGCAAAGCGATGGTCCAGACCGAGGTGGACCTGATTTTTCTACAGGAGATCCAGGGCGAGCACGCCTACCGCGAGCGTTTCATCGACGACTGGCCCGACATCCCTCAGCTCCAGTTCCTGGCCGGGGGGATCTGGCCCCACCAGGCCTACGGCAAGAACGCCATCTACGACGCCGGTCACCACGGCAATGCCATTCTGAGCAAGCACCCCATCGTGTCCTGGGAGAACATCAACGTCTCGGGCAATCGGCTCGCGAGCCGCAGCGTGTTGCACGGCGTGATCGAGCCCCCCAAGGCCCAGGGGCCGGTGCATGTCATCTGCGTTCATTTCGGGCTCCGCGCGGTCGAGCAGCGGCGGCAACTCGGGGTCCTATGCGAGCGCATCCGCTCGCGCGTGCCGAACGATGCGCCCCTCATCATCGCCGGCGATTTCAACGACTGGACCGGCCAGACGGGTCGCCAGGTGCACGATGATTTCGGACTGTCGGATGTGTTCGTGACCCTCACACGGCGCCCGGCCAGGACCTACCCGGTATGGCTCCCGCTCCTGCCGGTCGACCGCATCTTCTACCGCGGGGCCCGGCCTACGGCCTGCCGGTGCTTGAGCGGGGATCCATGGCGCAGGCTCTCGGACCATGCGGCCCTGTATGCGGCGTTCGCTCTCGACACGGGCGTGTCCGCGGGTGAACGCCCCGTCGAGGGCGCTGAGACGGTTCGAACCCGGCAGAGACGCCGGGTGCGCTGATCATGCGCTCGGCGATGCAGATGAGTTACAAGCTGGCCCGCCGTTTGGTCATCGGGTCTTTCGGGCTCACCGTGCTGTTGGTCGGGGTCGCCATGATCGTGTTGCCCGGCCCCGCGTTCATCGTGATCCCGGTGGGCCTCGGGATCCTCGGGATCGAGTTCGCCTGGGCGCGGCGGTGGTTGAAAACGCTGAAGGATCGGACCGCGGGGGCAGTCGAGGGGTTCTTGGGGTCGTCCCGCCGGCGCGACCCCGGAGGGCAGTAGGTTTTTTCACAACTTCTGGGGCGTGCGCCATGGCTTTATTGAACGGCATCGCGAACCTGCCCAATCTCCTGAGCTGTTTCCGTTTCATCGCGGCGCCCTTGCTCCTGGGCCTCGCCTGGCACGGCTATCCGCGGGCCTATGTCGCCGTCTTGCTGCTGTCGTTCGCGAGCGATGCCCTCGATGGATTCCTGGCGCGCTGGTTTCACCAGGAGTCCGAGCTCGGGTCGATGCTGGACACCGCGGCCGATGTGGTCATTTATATCACCATCCCCATCTCGGCGTGGTGGTTGTGGCCCGAGCTCTTGCGCCAGGAGGCCCCGTTCGTCACGCTGGTGATCGCGAGTTACTCCGTGCCGGCGCTCTTCGGGCTCCTGAAGTTCGGGTCGCTCACGAGCTACCACACCTGGGCCGTGAAGCTCGCCGCCGCGGCCGCCGGGGGCGCGGCGCTCGTCATGTTCGCGGGGGGGCCGACCTGGCCCTTCCGGCTGGCGACGCCCCTCTGTGTGCTCGCCGCGCTCGAGCAGATCGCCATCACCCTGGTCTTGCCGGAATCCTGGTCGGATGTCCGCTCGCTATGGCACGTGCTGCGGCAGCTCGGCTCGGCGCGCTGATCGTGGTCTTGCTCTCCATTTAGCACGTGAGTATCCATTGCGGTCGGTGATAGCGGTGAGACCCAAGAAATACAGGCTCTGGATAATGTCGTGGGCCTTCGCCTTCGCATTCGCCGGGGAGCCCGTGCTGGGCGTCCCCGAGTCGCTGGCGACCTTTGCGGGGGGCTGTTTCTGGTGCATGGAGGAGGCATTCGAAAAGATCCCCGGCGTGGTATCGGTCACCTCGGGCTATACCGGCGGCGAGCCGGTCAGCCCCACCTACCAGGACGTCTCGGACGGGGGCACCGGGCATGCCGAGGCGATCGAGGTCCGCTATGACCCCTCGCGGGTGAATTACGGGCAACTCTTGGAGGTCTTCTGGCACAACATCGATCCGCTGACCCCGAACGCCCAGTTCTGCGACCACGGCAACCAGTATCGCTCTGCGATCTTCTACCACCACGACGAGGAGAAACGGCTCGCCGACGCATCCAAACTGGGCTTCTCCCAATCAGGGCGTTTCCAAGCGCCGATCGTGACGGAGATCGTGGCGGCGGGGGCCTTCTACCCGGCCGAGGAATACCACCAGGATTACTACCGGAAAAACCCAGTTCGCTACGAGTTCTATAAATACAGCTGCGGCCGCGCCAAGCGGCTAGAGGAGCTCTGGGGCAGCCCCTAGCGGGGCCGATGGCCATTCCTTCCCCGCCGTCGCCCAAGACCCCACGGAAATCATACGCTGCACCTCGTCGTTCCGAAACCCGAGCGCCATCGGACGCTTCACCCCCGGGAGCGCCACCACGTCGTAGAGCTCCGTGACCACACCGCTCAAGCGCACCCAGTGCGGCGTGTCCCCCGTCCGTAGATCGATCACGAGGGCCCCCGTGCGTGCCTCGGCCCCTTTAGCCGCGAGCGCCGCCTCGAGCCCAAGCCCCTGGAAGGTGCGATTCTCGCGCGCACGGGACAGCCCCACCACGGCATAGTCCCCATGAAACGCCAACCCGCGCGCATAGCCGGCGCAGAAAGCAACGGGCTCGAAGAGCCCGCGCTCGAGGTCCACATAACCGAATTGCCCGCGGCCCGAATCGAGCAGCCAGAGCTTTTCTCGGTAGAGCCGCGGGGAGTGGGGCATGGAGAGTCCTTCGAGGACCACCTCGTTTTTTGGCACATCGATGACCAATCCGCCGCCCGCCCGATGCTCGCGCCAGCCATCGGCGACGTCGCTCCGGCCGACCGCGGTGACATAACGGGGCACGCCCGCCTCCATCGCGAGCCCGTTCAGATGGCAGCGGTCCTCGGCGGCGAGCTTCGAGATAAAAGGCGGTTTCCAAAGGGGGACAAAACTATGCCGCTCACTCGCCGTCGCTAAACAACCGAACAGGGTATTGACGAAGACCGGGCGCCCCTCGGGATCCACCCCGATATCGTGGATATCCAGATCCCCGGTCGTCCATCCCACTCGCGGCACATAGAGTCGGTCGTAACCTTGATAGGTCTCGCCGGGGCCGAGGCTGTTTTCGAAGCGCCAGAGCTGGAAGAGGGTGCTCAAATAGAGCGTCTGCCCATCGCCCCAAAGCCCCATGCAGCGGCTCAAGGTGCGGTTGAAGACGGAAAGCCTGCCATCCCGATTGAGACCCAGGAAAAAGAGCTTGCCCGCTTGATAGGTGGTGAAGCAGAGGCTCAACCGCGCTTCGGCGAGCCAGCCCGTGAAGTGGCGGGAGCAGAAGACCTCGAAGATCGGCTCCGTGGCGGGGGGTGGCGATGCGCCCTCGGGCCGCGAGCTCATGACAAAGCTCCGGGTAAGCGGGCGAGGCCGTCACGTGTCGGCATCATCACGCTCCGTCCTATGCCACTCGGTAACATTAAGGCGCCAGGCATCGAATTGACCTCCTCGAAGCGGGATAGGGGCGCTTCGCAACTTGGGATCATTCCAAATTCCGACCGCCCCTGCCAGCCGTCCTCGCTGCCCGCTCCCGCCGACGTTCGCTTCACAAACACTCAGAGTTTGTGAAAAAATCGTCGCGAGCGAAGGGAGGTCGTGTTCCGCCGGAGCGCAGGAACCGGAGTGTATATTGAAATACATGAGGATTCCGAGCACCGCCGGAACACGAGATCCCGAGCGCAGCAGATTTTTTTCACAAGCTCTCAGGGCTTACGGCACGCCACGCGTTTGTTCGCAGCTCGTGGCCGTATCGGTTCCGCGGCCGCCGTTGCATTTATCGCTGGAACCGGGGCCGCCGTCCATGGCGTCGTCGCCGCGCTGCCCGAACAGCCGGTCGTTGTCCGTGCCTCCCTTCAAGACATCGTTGCCACCCCCGCCGAACAGTTGGTCCTTGCCTTGGTCGCCGAATAGCCGATCGTCACCCTTGCCGCCACAGATGACGTCATTACCCCCACGACCCCGGATGATGTCGTTCCCGCCGCGTCCATGGATGACGTCGTTGCCCGAAGTGCCGACGAGCGTGTCGTTGCCAAAGGTCCCGACGATGGTCGCCGGCAAGCCGTTACACCTGACCGAGACCGGTGGCGCCGCTTGGCCGAAGACCACATAGCTCGCACCGGAGCTCTCGCCGTTCGGGCCGGCGCCGGGCGCCCCGATGAGGAGGTCATCCATCCCGTCGCCGTTGACATCCCCGGCCGTGCTCACCGCGAAGCCAGAGCCGTCACCGGCCGCGACGCCCGAGAGCCTGAAGCCGTTGGTGCCGTCGAGGGCCGAGAGCTCGAGGTTGCCACTGCTCCCCACCCCCGCGCCGCCGAAGACTACATAGCTGGCACCGGAGGAGTCGCCGTTCGGGTCGGCTTCGAACGCCCCGACGAGGAGGTCATCTATCCCATCGCCGTTGACATCCCCGGCCGTGCTCACCGGGAAGCCCGAGAAGTCACCGGCCGCGACGCCCGAGAGCCTGAAGCCGTTGGTGCCGTCGAGGGCCGAGAGCTCGAGGTGGCCGCCATTCCCGACCCCCGCGCCGCCGAAGACCGCATAGCTCGCACCGGAGTAGTCGCCGTTCGGGTCGGCGTCGGATGCCCCGATGAGGAGGTCATCTATCCCATCGCCGTTGACATCCCCGGCCGTGCTCACCGCGCGGCCCGAACGGTCATAGGCCGCGACGCCCGAGAGCCTGAAGCCGTTGGTGCCGTCGAGGGCCGAGAGCTCGAGGCTGCCCCTGCTCCCCACCCCCGC
>JALZID010000038.1 GCA_030860485.1 Pseudomonadota bacterium
TGGTGGCCTCGCTCCGTGAACGGATGGCCGCTGTCGAATCGACCGCGCGCCGGCTCGCCTCCCGGCCACGCGTGGCCTGCATCGAGTGGATAGAGCCCCTCATGTCGGGTGGCAACTGGATGCCCGAGCTCATCACCATGGCCGGTGGCGCGTCGCTCTTCGGACAGGCTGGCAAGCACTCGCCCTGGCTCGACTGGGACCACCTCCGCGTCGCCGACCCCGACGTGGTCTTCGTCTCGCCCTGCGGCTTCGATATCCCGCGTACCCTCGCCGAGATGCCGCTCCTCGAGAAGCGGCCCGGTTGGCACGAGCTCCGCGCCGTGCGCGAGGATCGCGTGATCGTCGCCGACGGCAACCAGTACTTCAACCGCCCTGGCCCGCGGCTCGTGGAGAGCCTCGAGATCCTGGCGGAGGCGATTCACCCTGGTGCGCTCCCGCCGCGGTACCGCGGCAGCGGCTGGGTGGCCTGGCCGCAGGCCTAGCCTTCCTGGTGACTCGCGAATATGCTGCATTACGCATGCTTGAAGGTGAGCTATATGTACTCGCACACTGCGCATCACAAGAAGCGCGTTTTGCAGACTTTTTCTCGACCATTGGGATCGCCTCCAAAGTGAGAGTCGCTACATTACGTTCTACTATGCGGCCGTCGTCTCACCACCGAGCAGCGTGAGAACTTCGCCCGTGATGTAGCTAGAGTCTGCCTCGGAAGCGAAAAAGACAAACGCCGGAGCGACTTCCTCAGGTTGTCCGGGCCGCTTCATCGGGGTCTTAGCGCCGTGCTTGGCTGTCTTCTCGGCGCTGGTGCTGGGAATGAAGGGAGTCCAAATGGGTCCTGGCGCGACGCAGTTGACCCGGATCTTGCGCTCGACCAGATTTTGGGCGAGAGATTTGGTAAAAGCGTGTATCGCGCCCTTCGTCGCGGCGTAGTCCATCAGATTCTTGTGCCCTCGCAAGCCGGTGACCGAACCGCAATTGACGATTACCGCCCCCTCTACGATGTGCTCTAAAGCTGCCTTAGTCATGTAGAAATAGCCATAGACGTTGGTTTTGAACGTGTTGTCGAATTGCTCGTCGCTGATATCCTCAGGTCGATCTTGCTCTTCTTGGTAAGCCGCATTGTTCACTAGGATGTCGAGTTTCCCGAACGCCTTCACCGTCTCGGCGACAGATCGGCGGCAGAAAGAAGCGTCAGTGACGTCGCCCGGAAGCAGCAGGCACCTACGACCTTCCTTCTCAACGGCTCGCTTTGTCTCTTCAGCATCCGATTGCTCTTCGCGTAAATAAACGATAGCGACATTGGCTCCCTCGCGGGCGTACAACACAGCAACGGCTCGTCCGATACCCGAGTCACCTCCGGTGATCAGTGCAACCTTGTCCTTCAGTTTGTCGGATCCCCTGTAGAGCGGCGCGTCGTACGTTGGTCGTGGGGTCATTTCCGACTCAATCCCCGGTTTCGGCTGCTCCTGGGCGGGCATCGGACTTTTGGGTTTCCGCTGAACTTTCGGCATACGATTCTCCTCTGTTGAAATGGTTTACGCCGCCTGGCACATGGCTCTACTTTTCGCTGTCTTCGATGGGGACCCTGGCCGAGGCCTTCTTGCCCTGCCAGAGCGCTTTGCTCCTTCGGCTTCGCGCAGTTCGCGTTGCATTCTTTTCCTCAGCAAGGCAAGCACCGCGGCTTCTTCAGGCCGCAGGGACCGCAACTCCTCGCGTAGTTCGCGTTCGGTCTCTTCTCTTACTGTCTCGATCACACTCTTCTCGAGGTAAGCGTCTATCACTGCTGGATGGATGTAGCACTTGCGGCAAACCGCTTTGGTGTTGCCTAGTCGTCCGGCCACGTGCTCGATCGCTCGGATTACATTTAGCTTGGCGGTTGCTTGGCTGTCAAATTCCTTGAATTCCTGCAGTACCTTGGCAGCCAGCACCGTCCCGGCCCACGTGCGGAAGTCCTTTGCCGTAAAATCCTCGCCGCCAATTTCGCGAAGATATTCATTGACGTCTTGGGAACCGACATCGCGGACCTCACCCTTTTCGTCGACGAATTGGAACAATTCTTGGCCCGGCAACTCCTGGCATTGAGCGACGATGCGGGCGAGACGGCGATCTTTTAGATCGATTTCATGCTTCCGGCCACTCTTTCCGAGGAATCCAAAGCAAATCATGGAGCCGTTGATCTGCGCGTGTTCATCGCGCATGGTGGTCAAGCCGAACGAGTGGTTGCTTTTGGCGTATTCATCATTCCTGACGCGGATGAGTGTGGCTTCCAGCAGGCGCACGACGGCGGCCAAGACTTTCTCGCGAGGCAAACCTGTGCATGCACTTGAGATGCCGGTCGACGCGCCGCCGAATTCTGGGCAAAGCCTGCGCAAAACCGATCACCCGGCCGTATTTCTCTTGGTCCCGGACCTCGCGCCAGCGCGGATGGTAGCGATATTGCCTTCGCCTTCGCGCGTCGTAACCCGTGGCCTGGATGTGTCCCTCGGCGGATGGGCAGATCCAAACATTCTGCCACGCCGGGGGAATCGCCAAACTTCGAATGCGAGCTAATGTTTCGGCGTCACGCACGGCAGTTCCGTTTGCGGTCAGGTAGGAAAAGCCTTTGCGATTTCGCTTGCGCGTTATTCCGGGCTTCCAATCGGAAACGTATCGCAGGCCGGCTTCTTCTGCCGAGCGTATGAGACCCTCCGCCACCAACGGCGCACGTCCTTCCTTGCTTGATTTTGCGGGCATGGGGGTCGCGTCGTATCTGAATAAGTAAAGGATCGCAGAGCGACAGGAATCGGCCAAAACGTGCCAAATCAGCCCGGAATGATGCGTGAGACTTCGCGAAAAGTCGCTGAGGCGCGTGATTCTGCCCCCCCGAGTTGTTCTAGCTAAAACTCGGTGTGCCTTCTTAAACGCGCTTCCTTGTCGATATCGAGCACGAAGTTATCGTTCCGATGCATGTCATATGCCATACAATTAAGTGTGTGACAGACCGGAGGTAGCCCGTTAATTCAAAAGGCTTTTTTCTACGCTCTCCAAGGGTGACCGGTTGCCCAGCTTGGAGCGCGCAGGCGAAAAGTGCACGCGGGTGGTGTAAGCTTTACAAGCCGCTTTCGAATACCTTAGGGGGCCGTAGCGAGGCCAATATGAGGCGGGGAATTGCCACGGCGGAGGCCGTGTGATTGGGGCGCGCGAAGCGGCCGCCGCCTGGCATCAAGGACTGCTATGGTGTCTCCATCCGCCAGGATTGCGCAGCACAAGACAGCCCGCCAGACCGAGCGGATCGGCGGTCGCAGCAGGGCGGTGGTGAGAAATCCGGGCTAGCAGCCTGTCGGACTTAGCGTGGAACTTTTCAAGCGCGAGGGGATCGGATCGGTCAGGGTTCCGATGAGCGAGCGCGCATGAGCCATTTCCGTCCCTGTGATCGTGACACCCCTTACCTGC
>JALZID010000039.1 GCA_030860485.1 Pseudomonadota bacterium
TAAATAACTTGACAGATTCTCTGGCAATTGCTATGCTTACGGTCATGCCGAACACGAGGCTGTCGATCGAGTTGAAACGGCTGAACGGACGCAGCTCGAAAAGTGGGAGTCCTCACATGGGACCCCGAGGGAAAACAAGAAGGGATAATCTGTAAAGTTATTCAAGGGACACTACACTAAGCTGCGCGATGCACGCGATCGACGCCGACCTGCGCTGCATCGTCGACGCGGCTAGGGAAACGGTACGCCGCTCCGGCCTTGCGCCGCAGCGAATCGACGCGCTGTACTTCACCGGCGGCTCGACCGGCCTGGCCGCGCTGACCGAGCGGCTGGCGCGCTATTCCCGACCGCGCAGGTGGTGCGCGGCGAGCGGCTTCAAGCGTCGCGACCGGGCTCGGGCTGCACGCGGCGAGAATGTTCGGCTGAAGCCTTCAGATCGCGCCGGCGACGAATTCTCCCAGGTCGTCAAGGCGATGGCTCCAGAAGATCGCCATCGGCGTGTCCTGCGCGCCAGCGTCCACCGCTGCACGCCGCCAAACCAGGCGGTTGTCATTCGGCCGCGTCCAGCACGCAGGCCGGAACGCGCAGCCGCGCGACGTCGCTTGGCTCGAACTTCGCCAGGCCGCCGCCATAGACGCGGCCGCTGTACAGGTCGGTGCTCCTGTTCATGTGATCGAGGACGCGGCGCAGCCGGCTCGCGGTGATGGGCTCGCGCGGGTATAGCCCGTGCGCGATGTTGAGATAGCTCAGGCGTTGCGGGTTCGGCCGAAACACCGGCGGTCGGCGGCCCATGTAGCTGACGAAAGCGGCCGGCGGCTCACGCATGTCGAGTGCGAACCACGGCTTGCGATGCCGCGCGATGTAGCCCTGATCGGCACCGCGAGCTAGCGCCAACTCGATGAAATGCAACGCCGCTAAGCGCTGTTCGGTGCCGAGCTGGTCGAGATCGCGGGGCAGGTTGACGACCTTGCACGCCCGAATGCGCGCATCGGCGGCGAGCACACTGCCATTGATGATCTCGCGCGCCCGCGTGACGGCCGGTACGGTCAGTTCATTCGCAACGACGTCCGATTCGGACGGCAGCACCCAAACCTCGTTCCGCCCTGTGACCTGACCGCGGGTGATGCGAAACAATTCGCCGAGTTCGATGCCCTGCGCCGCCTCGAGCCGCCCCGGCTGGCACAGCGCGGACCAGCGCGAGCCGCTGCCCAGCGATTCGATCTCGCGGACGCGCTCGAAGCGGCGTTGCCTGATCAGCCCGAGTTGTACCGGACTGCTGCGCGCCATGCATTCCACCTCGACGACGACGGCCGACACCAACGCATCGGCAAAGACCGGTTCGTCGGCCGGCGCAAGCCACAGCGAGCGAAGCGGGGCGCCGCCCTCTGTCGTGATCAGCGCGCGCAGCGCCGACCCGTAGCCGTTGTCGAGCCACTCCGCAGCGGTAACGAAGCACAGTGCGTCGCCCGGACGCATCAGCTGGACGGCGCGCAGCATGAAGTGTGCGTGCAAGCCGGCCAATTGCGAGGCGCCGATGCCGCGTGCGGCCATGCCGTCGCGATACCACTGCTTCCACTGCGCTTCGATATCGTGATGGCGCACGTACGGCGGGTTGCCGAGCAACAGCATCCGCCCGTGCGACTCGAGCGGCGCCGAACGAAAGTCGGACTCGACGATGTCGATGCGCTGTTGCACGCCACCGTCGCGAATGCGTTGTCTCAGCAGCTTGACCATCCGCGCATCGTTTTCCACCGCGACGACCCGCGACGCAGGAAAGCGCCGCGCGGCGGCGATCGCGAAGCGTCCGCTGCCCGCACCGGCATCGACGATGGTGTCGAACGAGCCGCGAGCCTCGACGAGGCCGAGCATCCGATCGACCAGCCACGCTGGCGTCAGCGTGATACCGCTCGCGCGGCGCTGCCCGACCGACATCGTCGCGTAGTCGAGTTCGCCGGGCGCGTCGGCGTCCTCCGGCGACGCGAATAGCGCCGGTTGTCCGCGCCAGAACTGTCTTGCGTTCATCCCGCCAGCCGCTCGCGCAACGCGTCGATCGAAGAAGGATAGGAAGTTCAACGCTGGTTTGCAACAGGAAGGAGACAGGTACTGTTACTGTTGCATCGGACGAGCCGGCCGGTGATCCGGCGGCCCGCGCCGGGGGGCGGTAAGGAGCCGTTTGGGCCGATCCCGGCCGGGTTTCGGGTGGTTGTCGGGGTCTTAGCGTGACGGACAGGCGAGGGGCGGATGTCCAGACGCGAGCCCGCCGGTGCCGGTCAAGTCACGTTGGCCGGCAGAAAGGTCGGAGTGGAATGGTTGCCAACTCAGCCGCTGATTGAACTCATAGTCGGGTAGGGCGTAAAGCATCTACCCCTCTGGATTGGCCGGCGACGTCCTGTCGCTCCAACGCTGCGCGTTCGCTCAGGAGTCAGTGCCTTGGCGTGGTTCAAAGTCCTCCTCGAAGGGGGAGGTCCGCGGGCGGCCGGGGCGATGCGCGGAGGCTGGGTGGGCTCGCCGAGGTGGGCCAGGATACGGTGCATGGTACCCACGTCGGCGAAGGCAATGATTCTCATCGGCTCGCCGCAGCGGGAGCAGACGAGCGGGAAGACTTGATAGACACGGGCGACCAGCATCGCCCACCAAAAGGTTGACAGCCAGCGGGATTTCTCTGTCACCTCTTTGGTGGGCGCTGGGGCCGGCAGGCTCGGCCCCATAAGCGGTCTCTCCATCGGCAGCCCTGCGCGGGCGGTGACCGCCGCATGGGAGCGGAGCACTGGGGGCCAAGATCCCCATGTGAGCTCCGACGGTTCCGGCGTGGTGGCCGATGAGCGTCGCCAGTGCGGCGAATCTGGAGAGAGACAGCAGACCCGTGTTTGGAGGTTGGCGAATCCGGAGAAATGGAAAGCTGGGCGCTTCGGTCCTGAATGCACGGCGTAGAGCCCATAAGCTTCAGGCCACCGCATCCTGGGCCAACAAGACTTGATAGAGGACTTTTACCGGCGCGCCAGAGAACAGGGCCTGGAGGTGGACCACATCGTGCCGTTGAATTCCAAAGTACTGTGCGGCTTTCATTGGGAAGGCAATCTACAACTTCTCACTCACCTTTGGCATGAAACTAATCGAACGTTTAAACGCCTGTACCTAGCTAGAGGGGGTTGTCTACCGGGTGGAGAACACTCTTTATCGCGGCTTCTCAGACATTATCTTTTGCGTTGGGGGCGTGGCAGGCTGGATCGAAACCAAAGGGCACGGGGATAAGGAGCGGCCCTTGCAGACGACATTCCGCCGCAAGTGGTGCAAGGCCGGGGGGGGTTGAGCTGTGTGCTTATCAGCGGTGGGCAAGAGCTTGTGGTGCGAAGCGAAACGGGCACCAACATGTTTCCCTCTGTAGAGGACGCACTTACGCATATTGTTGAAGGGGATGCGTGGGAGTAGCTATCAAGCAAGGCGTGAGTCACGCTTGACCACGTCACGCAGTTAGTATTTTCCGCAGCCAGGCGCCAATATCGCCGATTTCCCGCGGGCAGACCGAGTGCGGCATCGGATACTGGTGCCACTCGATGGAATAGCCGAGCCCGACCAGAAAGGTCATCGAACCCGCCCCCATTGTCAGCGGCACGATCGGGTCGTAGAGGCCGTGGGCCATGAAGATGGGCGTTTCTTTGTTGGCCGCCGGCGCTTCCTGCGGCAGCGACTCCGCGAGCGGCAGGTAGCTCGACAGCGCCATCACGCCCGCGAGCGTATCGGGGTGGCGCAGCCCGGTCTGCAGCGCGATCGCGCCGCCCTGCGAGAATCCGGCGAGCACGATCCGCGACGCGGCGACCCCGCGCTTTCCTTCGCGATCGATCAGGGCG
>JALZID010000040.1 GCA_030860485.1 Pseudomonadota bacterium
GCTTCACCCATTATTGCACGCGCAATCGCAAGGGTAACTTCAAGGTAGGACGGAAGACGGAGAAGTCTCGACTTCGCCGCACTCTTGCCTGCCTTCAGGAACTGATGCGAGAGATTCAGCATGAGCCCGGTCAAAGACCAAGTCACCTCCCTCAACCAAGTATTGCGGGGCCATTATGCCTACTACGGGGTGGCGGGTAACCTTCGAGCAGGTCAACCGCGCCGTCGAGCGTTACTGGCATAAGATGCTCTGCAGTCGGAGTTGGAAGAGCTATATGCCGTGGGAGGTCTTCGTGCAAGTGAAGACCTGTTTTCCGTTACTGCGTCCCAGACTCTTTCTGCCCTATGAACGCCTTAAGAGCTACGCGGTGCTGTGAACCAACACCTGAAGAGCGTAGTGCGGGAAATCCGCACGCTACGTTCTGTGGGAGCCGGGGGCGGGTGACGCCTCCGGCGACCCGGTGGGTGCCGGGTAACCGGTATCCCTACGGCGGAGGGTTTTATACTAAGGAGTCAATGATGCTTACATCATCAAACCAGAACAGTTAGTCGCGATTGCTGGCAGTTCTACAGCTCTAATACCCAGTCTTGCTGAGTGGATGAACAAAATCTGCCCAACATATGAAATTGGCAACCCGCGGGAGTATGCTCATTTTTTGGCTCAAGCCTGCCATGAAACCGATCATTTTAAGACTCTGCGTGAGTATGCATCAGGCAAGGCATATGAAGGCAGAGCTGATTTGGGAAATAAACAACCTAGCGACGGGGTTAAATATAAAGGTCGTGGTATTTTTTAAACAACGGGGCGCAAAACTATCTGCAACTTGGCCTTATAAAGGGACACCGTGATTTGTTTATTAACAAACCAGAACTACTTGAGCAGCCCGAATATGCTGTTTGGAGCGCTTGTGAGTATTGGAAAACTCGCGGCCTAACTGACGCCGCGAATCACGCGGACACCGATATTTACGACGAAGGAGATAAGGGCGGCGCCTTGGACGGCCTTGAGTCAGACGCCGATGGTTACATCTACTCGACGAACTACGAGCACAACGCAGTGCTGCGCCGGCGCACTGGCGGCGAGTGGGAGACGGTCGTGCATGATCCCCGGCCTTTGTGGCCGGACACGATGTCGATCGGAATGGACACGGGTTCCTTTACGTCAAGGCAAATCAGTTGCATCGCCAGGCGCGTTACCACGGCGGGAAGGATCTGCGGCGCAAACCGTATGCGCTTTTTCGCGTGCGGATCCAGGCTCAGCCCGTCCTGCTGAAGTGATTGGCGGTCTGGAACCTTGACATCTTTCCACGAATGGCGCGGATGATCCGGTAGAGTTGTCGGCCTGCTCTACCCTGCACGCCAACGCCGCCAGATGGCAAAGACGCAGGATCAAATGCCCGGTCGGTCTGATACCGGACGGGCAGAGGCGTTCAGCGACGGGGTGCTAACGATCATGAGTGGGGGCATGAAAAAGCTAGTGGTCGCCATGGGTCTCGCGCGCGGAGCGGCCTTATGTCAGGCGCAAGAAGGGCCATGGCGTGTCAGGGATCGTTTGGGAACTTCCGGCCTGGTTGCAGCTCTCGTTCGAACACCGCACGCGCTACGAGACGCTGGACGAACAGTTTCGCGCGGGCGGCTCGGGTGGGGATCAGGTCGTGGTCCTGCGGAGTTTGGCGCTCATGGAAGCGGCGTTTCCGGAGTGGCGCCTGGGCGGCGAGTTTATCGACTCGCGCCTGTCGCTGGCCGATGCCGGCACGCCGGTGGATACCACCCAGGTCGATACGGCCGAGCTGTTGCAGGCCTATGCCGCCTGGACGCCAAAGCATTTCCTCGCTAGCGCCGCAAGCGCCGATATCCGCTTCGGCCGCCAGACCATGGACGTAGGTTTCCCGACGCCTGGTCGCGCGTAACGCTTTCCGGAACACGATCAACGCATTTACCGGAGTCGACGCGAAGTTCGACACGACTGGCGACTGGCACGCGCGGGTGTTCTACGTGCTGCCGGTCACGCGCCTGCCGGACGGCATGCCGAGCATGCTGGACGAGGAGGCTAAGTTCGATTTTCAGGACTTCAACACCCAGTTCTGGGGACTGTTTTACCGCAAGCAGCAGATCGGCTGGGGCGCAAATGGCGAGGTCTATGTGCTTGGCCTGCACGAGGAGGACGGCTCGCGGTTCGGGACCCGTGATCGCGAGCTGTACACCCCCGGCTTCCGTGTCTACCGTGACCCGGCCAAGGCCCAGTTCGATTTCGAGCTGGAATCCATCTTCCAATTCGGTGAGTCGCGCGCCAGCGCAGCGACCGACGTCGTGGACCTGGACCACTTCGCGCACATGCAGCACATCCAGGCGGGCTACACCTTCGATGCGCTCTGGTCTCCGCGGGTCTTGGCGCAATACGACTACGCGAGCGGTGACGAAGATCCCTTCGATGACGACAACGAGCGCTTCGACAGCCTGTCCGGAGCCCGGCGCTCGGAGTTCGGACCGACCGGGATCTGGGGCGCATTCGCCCGGAGCAACATCAATTCTCCCGGCTATCGCTTGATCGTCAAGCTCTACGAGACCGTCTCGGCCTTCGTCGGCCACCGGATGTACCGGCTGGCCTCGGATCAAGACACCTGGACGACCACCGGGATCCGCGACGCAACCACCGACGGTTTCATCGGCCATCAATTCGAGGCCAGCGTCACCTGGCAGGTGATCCCCAAGAACATCATCCTGGAAGGCGGTTGGGCGCATCTCGTCAAAGGGGAGTTTGCCGAGGACGCCGCACCCCTGCCGGGGCCGGCGGCCCCGGCTTTCCCCTCCTCAACCGAGGAGGGGAGGATTTTCAGAGCACCTCTCCATGCCGCTGGTCGGCACTGCCGACAGATGACTACGCATCCCCTCGGGTTCCATAGCGGCACAAGCCGCCTGCTCTGCCTAGTGGGCCGATCAGAGCAGGCAAGGATGCCTACGCGCCCAGGAACCTTCAAGGAAGTCCCTTCAACTTGATCGGAGGGCCCCGTTCATCTTCTCCAAGAGATGGGTCACGCTAGCGTCCATTATTTCCATAAGGGGCCCTGGATAGAGACCTACCCAAAAGATCACGATGGCAAGTGGCACGAGGGTTACCGTTTCTCGCAGGCTGAGGTCTGGAAGAAGCGTAGCCGACCGCGTTGCTGCTTCTCCTAAAGTCACACGTTGCAGCATCCAGAGCATGTAAGCCGCGGCCAAAACGATTCCACCCATAGCGAGCAATACCATGACAAAGCTTCTGTAAGATGTCCCAACGAGTACTAAGAATTCGCCAATGAAATTGGCTCCGCCCGGTAGGCCAAAAGCAGCCACCGAGAAAAGACACAAAAATGCGGCAAACCGAGGCATTGGTTTGTGGAGGCCGCCGTAATCGCTGATCAATCGACTATGAGTACGGTCATACAACTGGCCCACGGCTAAAAACAGGGCGCCCGTTGTGATTCCGTGATTAAACATCTGTAAAACCGCGCCCTGGATCCCCTGGCGGTTGAAGACAAAAATCCCGAGCGTAACAAATCCCATGTGGGAGATAGAGGAATAGGCCACCAGCTTTTTGAGGTCAGACTGAGCTAGGGCCAGATATCCGCCGTATAAAATGGCTGCGACCGACAGCCATAAGATAAAGGGGGCAAAGCTTGCTGAGGCTTCTGGAAGCATTGGGAGACAAAACCGCAAAAACCCATACCCTCCCATCTTCAACAATACCCCTGCCAGGATGACACTGCCGGCCGTGGGAGCTTCGGAATGGGCATCTGGCAGCCACGAGTGAAAAGGGATCATCGGCAACTTAATGGCAAAGGCTAAAAGGAACGCTAAGAAGATCCAAAATTGCACATTGGATGGATACGTCTGTTCCGTCAGGGTTAGAATGTCGAAGGTATGTCCCCCTTCCAAGTACAGTCCCAGAATCCCCACGAGCAGAAGAAGGCTTCCCGTCAAGCTGTACAGAACGAACTTAATTCCTGCAGCGATGCGGTCCGGACCGCCCCAGAGAAGAATCAGAAAATACATGGGAATCATCGTGACTTCCCAGGACATAAAGAAAAGAAACAGATTCAAAGCCGTAAAGACCACAATCATAGCGCCTTCGACCAGGAGGATTAGGCTCATGAAAGCTCTCACCCGGGTGTCAATGGCGTTCCAGGAGCAGAGAACACACAGGGGAGAGAGAAGAGTTGTAAGCAGAACAAGGAGGATGCTAATGCCATCCACACCAACTGCGTACTGAATGCTGAAGGTCGGCATCCATTCCGCACGCTCCACAAACTGCATGCCCTGGTTAGTCAAATCGAAACCAGACCAGAGAACAAGGGAGAGTCCCAAATTGATCAGCGTACTGCCGAGTGCGATTCGCCGCATCCACTCCTGGTCCCGAACGAACGCCAGGGACACAATTCCCAGGAAGGGAACGGCGATCATGCAACTGAGAAGGTGATCGGTTAAGATAGAACTCATACTAGCCACCTTGTGTAATACACTTTAAGAGATAGCCTTTGCGATGAGGGTTTCGTCTCTTAAGTTTTTCAGGCTGGCCGTGAACGGGACCCATCTCAACGCGTTCTCATAACACAAGCCAATACAACAGCCCTATAGCTATCCCTAACCAACAGACCACGACCACCAGGTGGTGCTGAAGCGTCCGTGGTTCGATCTCTTCTAACATGTGACCGGCACCATCGGCCAGGCGCCCTAAGCGTTCAACCGTTTCCTCCGTCCCCCGAACATCAATAACGCGCCATAACCAGTGCGCGAGCCGAACCGACGACGTCGCACTACCACCCACCATGCGGTCAATCCCGCGGAATTCAATAACGCGCCACAACCACCGCGCGAGGAGCAATGAAACCGTGGCCATACCATTCACCACCCGGTCAATTCCCCGACTCTCTATCTCATGCGAGAGCCACCTTGCCAATCGAACGGTCGGTTGTACCACATAGGCCTCGTAAATTTCGTCAAAGTATAACTTGTTAAGAAAAAGCACATACAGGCTCTTTGCCCAGTCCGACCGCTCAAGGGCAGACGCCCTGGGCTTTACGTGAAGTCTGTAGGCAAGGCCCCATCCGCTAACCGCTGCCAGAAGCGGCAATAGGAACCAGGGTGAGAACGCGACAGGTTGCCCGAGCACCGGAAGAGTACCTTGCGGGCGCCCCAGTGCAGGCGCCAAGAATTCAATAAACCACGACCAGAGCCCTACAAGAAGGCCGACCAACCCCACCCCTCCCATCGCAAGGGCTAAGACGTGCCGAGGTGAAAACAACTGGGGTTGAACTATCAACGACCGGGCACTTCTCAACTCCCGAACGGCAGGACCTTGTTGAAATAGGGAGATGGCCCCGCGAAAGAAATACATCGCCGTAAAAAAGACCGTAGTCGAACCGATTGCCCAAAAGGTGAACTTGGCGGAGGGAACATCATGCGCAGCCCACATCGCTTCATAGGGGCCTGAGAACAGAATGAACGGTGGAATGCACGCGAAGATCAACGCTCCAATGAACACGGACCAGGATGGCCGCGCTTGCGGGCCACGAATTGGCCCGGTTTCAGAGTTTGCATGGGCTGTCACCGATTGAAGCGCATTGCCGGTAGACAGGAACAAAAAGGCCTTCAAAAACCCATGAGCTAACAGATGGAAGATTGCCGCCACAAAGGCTCCGACCCCGCATGTCATGATCATGAAACCGATTTGACTGATCGTAGAATAGGCGAGCAGCTTCTTGATATCTGTCTGTGTTAGTGCAACCAAGGCCGCAAACAGCGCTGTTGTTGCGCCTACGATGGCAATGACCGACATAGCAACCGGTGAAAGCATCACCAAGGGGCTAAATCGAACCAGCAGAAAGGGGCCTGCATTCACCATGGTGGCGGCATGTATGAGTGCCGAAACTGGGGTCGGGGCTTCCATGGCAAACGGAAGCCAGACGTGGAGCGGAACCTGGGCTGATTTTCCCAAGGCGCCCATAAACAAACAGAGGACAATCAGGGTGGTTGTCTGAACAGGCAAGTCCAAGCCCGCCCAGCTAAGAAGATTCACGCTTTGTCCGCTGAAGCTCTCCGCTCGAGCCAGGATCTGCTGAATGTCAAGCGTTCCAAAGGTGAAAAAGATTAAGATCACCCCAAACCCTAGGCCCACGTCCGCCACAGCATTGACTAGGAAGGCTTTCGTGGCCGCCTGGCACGCGGCTTTTCTCCCGGCCCAATGAGAAATCAAGAGGTAAGAACAAATACCCATGACCTCCCAGCAGATGTACGTCATGAGCAAGTTGCTACTCATGACGAGCGTCACCATGGAAAAGGTAAAGAGAGCCATGACGGCGAAGAAACGGCTGTACCGTGGATCCCCGATCATGTACCGGGAGGAGTAAATGTGGACGACGGCGCTGACGCCTGTAACCAACAGCAGCAACAACACGGTGAGCTGATCAATGTACAACCCCAGGTCGACAACAAGCCTCCCAGATTGAAGCAATCGGTAAAGGGGTATGGACTGGGGTCCGTTCCTCAGAATCTCAACAAACGCTGCTACCGAGAGTCCAAAGGATAGGACTATGGCAGGGATCCCCACCTTATGGCTTGCTTCATCCAGGCGCCGCCCACCCAGTGCGAGGGTTAAGAAGGCTAACAATGGCAGCAGGGGGATGAGGACGAAAACGGACATGGGATTCCTTATCGGTGGATCAGCAGCTCACTTTTGTAGATTGGGCATTCTTGTTCCCCTTCTCAGCAGAGGAGGGGCGGGCTCTGGTGCAGTCAGAACCGGCTGGTGCGACCGGCCGCCGCGCAACTCCGGAATCGAACGAGTCACAAAACTGATACTCGCCATGAAACGCTTGACTGATAATTCTCGGCGCATTCCTCAGGCTACCCCCGCGCCGTTGCGCGGCACTTCCCCTCCTAATTCTCAGGAGGGGAGTTTTTGCAGGCGTCCGTAGATTTACAGTCCCAGGGAGGTAGTCGTTTCCAGTAGAACCTTCACAATGCGATCGCTGCCGAGGCCTAGAGCGACGATCCCAACAGATAGGGTGCTCAAACTAATTCGTAGCGCTAAGGGCGCTTCGACTCGCTGCACGCTCGGCGACACCTGAACTTCACCAAAGATTCGCACAAAGAGTCTAATGAAATACGCCAGCGTCAGGAGGGTGGAGACCATCACGGCCCCGACGGCCAGGTAATTACCGCCCTGCAGGGCACTCAGAATGATATACCACTTCCCAAAAAAACCACCCGTTGGGGGGATGCCGATCATCGACATTGCCACGATGATGAGCGCCCCGATCATCCAAGGGGCTCGCCCACGCAACCTTCCCAATTCCTCCATGGTCCGTGCCCCATACTGGTGGATCGCGGCGCCAGCCACGACGAACAGCGTTGCTTGCATCACTGCGTCGTTGATCAGGTAAAACATGGCGCCTGCCAATCCCGTTTGGTTTCCCTGACCCACCCCAATCAGCATCAGGCCAATGTGCGATACCCCTCCATAGGCGAACATCCGTTTCACATCCTGTTGGATTAATGCCACAAACGCTCCGACAACAGCTGCGAGGGCGCCTAATACCCAAACTAGACGAAGAATCTGTGCGGTTTCGACTTCACTGCCAGTACCCACCCCCCAATAGAGGATCCGGACCCAGGCAAACAGTACGGCCTTCGTCACCAGAGAGGCGAGGAGAGGCGAAACCGCATCCGGCGCATAAGTATAGGCATCAGGCAACCAGCCATGAAGCGGCATGAGCGCCATCTTAATTCCGAGGCCGATCAACATAAAAACCGACCCACCAATGAGTGCCTTGGAGGCCACTAATTCAGGCATTCGCTGCGTCAAGTCCGCCAGGTTCAGGGTCCCGGTTGCTGCATAGATAAAGCTGACGCCCAACAAAAAGAACGTCGCGCCAAGGCTTGCCAGAACGAGATATCGAAAGGCAAACACCAGCGCTTTCCCGCCAGCCATGCCGACCAAGGCACACGTGGACAATGTGGCAACTTCCAGAAAAACGAACACGTTGAAAAGATCCCCGGCCAAGACAATCCCTGTTAAGCCTGATAGTAAGAGAAGGATCAATGTGTAGTACAGGACGACGCGTCCGCCAACTGGATGAGGTGATACGGAGCCTCCATAGATCAAGCAAATAGAGGCAAGCAGGCTAAGGGCTACCATCACGACACTTGCCGGCCCGTCAGCGACCCATTCAATTCCTACCGGCGGCGCCCATCCACCGAACGAATAGCTGATTTCTCCAGAATTCAGAACGACCAAAAGATTGATCACGGCCGTGACACTCATGGCCCAGACAGCGGACAGCGCCATAGGGCGACACCATCCCCGATGCCTCAGCCCGACCATCGGCATGGAGATGGCGGTCAGCAGGGGGATACAAAATAACAAGGCTGGAAGATGGTCCCTCATTCTAGCCTTTTCAAAATCTCGTCCTCGTCCAAGCTGCCGTACTGTCGATAAATAGCGATGACCAACGCGAGAGCGACTCCCAGTGTGGCCACTTGGACCACGATGCCTGTCAACGTCAAGGCGTGCGGCAATGGATTCATGTAGGCTTCGGCTTGAATCTTGTCGGTTGTGGAGAAAAGGATAGGAACTGTCGCCCCTTCCTTTGCGCTGAACGAGACAAGGAAAAAAAAGACGCTCGTCTGGACCACATACATCCCAATGAGCTTCTTCACAAGGTTGTGGTGAGTGATCGCGATGTAAAGACCCCAGACAAACAGAACAACGAAGACAATGTAATTCTCTCTCTCAAGCGCGGCCTTAATGAACTCAAGCATGGGAATCCTCGTCATGGTCCAAAAAGGCCAGGCTAAAAGCGATGGAGACAGCCGTCACCGCAATATCGACGGCGACTCCAATCTGTGTCAGGACGATACCCAAAGAACGGCGCCCGGAAGGCTCCAGCCCTGGAATCTTCAGGTTCGCGTAGTTCAAGAACTCGCCGCCCCCGATCAAACACAACCCCCCCACCCCTGCAAAAACAATCAAGCCAAGCCCGTCACCGTGCAGAACCTTCTTTGCCAGCCCACTCGGGTTACCCTCGGGACCAAATACGAGGACCCCGAAGATCAGGCTCGCTCCCAAGATTACGCCGGCCACAAATCCTCCGCCGGGTGAATACTGACCGAAGAAAAGGATGTACACCGCATAGAGCTGTACCAACGGTACGAGCACCCTGCTCAACGTCCTGACGATGACACTGTCGTGGGGGTGAATCATACCGAAGTTCTCCTCAACAGTGCGGCGCACGCTATTCCGGCTGTAAAAACCACCAGCGTTTCAATCAGCGTGTCGAACCCACGGTAGTCCATAATGATGGACGTCACGACGTTTGGGGTTCGGGTGTCTTGCAGGCTATTCTCGAGGTAAACAGGGGAAATGTGCACGCTAGCCGGTGAGCCCGGATCGCCGAATTCGGGAAGATCATCGGCTGCATACAACAGCAGCAACCCGAGTAGAGCCAGCCCGAGCACAACGGCCACGGGAGGAGCAGTGCGCCGAATCGATTGGTCCCTGGGATCGGTCTGGAATAGGGTTAACAGGAAAAAAACCGTCCCTAGGCCCGCTCCGACCACCGCTTCCACAAAAGCCAAATCCACGGCCCCAAGCCACGCCCACACTAGGGCCAGGAAGAAACTGTAGGACCCAAGCATAAACGCCGCACTGATCAGGTCCTTCACCAATATCGCCCCTGCCGCCGTGATCAGGAGAAGAACCAACAATGGCAGTTCGAACGTCAACATTTCTCTTTACTCCAAGGTTTCACGCCAGAGCGAAGCGCGGCTCGAACCGTAGCATGGGTGATCACCGGATTGACGAGGTACATCAGAACTAGAACGGCGAGGATTTTGACCATATTGCCACTGAAGCCCTGGTAAAGAGCTAATCCCGTCAGAAGAAAAAAGGCGCCTATCGAATCTGTCATCCCCACGGCATGAGATCGTGTATACACGTCGGGTAAGCGCACCATTCCTATCGCCGCTACCAGCAGAAAGAACAGTCCGACGAGCATGAACCCTATACCTATCAGAGACATTCTAGGAGCTCCCCCGTTCCTCCAAATATTTAGCGACCGCCAACGCTGCTACCAAATTCAGCAAGGCATAGCCGGTTGAAATGTCTACAAACATATCTACGCGACCGTAGACGGTGCCGATCACAACCAGTAAGATGATGGCTTTCGTGGAGATTCCGTTTAGGCCCAACACCCGGTCAAAGACTGTGGGCCCCTTAAGGACACGATACAGATACACCCCGATCATGACTGCAACAGCGCACAAAAGAAACTGAAAGAACACCGTCATTCCCGTCATTCTGTATCCCCGAAGGCTCCCGCGATTTTCTGTTCCATCCGTCGACTGATCAGATCTTCGGCAGACTCGTCATCCATAGCATGCACGACCAACTCATTGGAATTCACTTCCGCGGTGATCGTACCCGGAGTCAGCGTAATGGAGTTTCCAAGGAGCACTATACCAGCCTGTTCTTGCAAGTTCGTATGATAGCGGATCAGCTTAGGGTCAATGGGAAGACGTGGATGAAGTATGAGAAACGACAGATGGATTCCGCTCTGTAGAATCCGCCAAAGGAGCCAGGGTAGATAGCCCAGCATCCGCGACCAACGGATATTCTCGAAAGGGGATGTGGCGTGGTCACTATTCAACCGCGCTACTCCAAATGACACAAGAAGCCCTAGAATAATATGAAATGCGTTGTAACTTTGAGATAATAGAAGCCAAATAGCGAAGAACGCCAAAGTCTTGCGGCTCAGGGTTCGATAAAGGCCGCGGTTCATGGCGCTGCCTAAGAAAGGAGATCCACTCCAGTCATCGTTACGGCTTGCCAAGTCGAGTCACGGTTATACCGTTGGAACTGAAAAGTGGTCGGGTCAACGGCGATGAGGTTAACCCACTGATTATCGAACAAGTGCTGTAGAAGAGTGTGTTTTTGAATAATGGCGGATATCCGCCCTACGGGGGCTTCAATAATCGTCAGCAGCCGCATGGGTTCATGATAGTGTATCGCCCCATCGTTTACGGTCTGCAGAGGAAGGCCGGTTTGAAGATCGCTCTGGCTTCCGAGCATGACGCCAATACCTGAAACGACATTATGGATGACTTTACTGCCACTCCCCCAGAACCACGGATCGACACCCGAAAAGTAATGTTCCATGCTGATCCACTCCCCTACGATCAACGGGGCGAGCAGGATCTTTTCTAACATCCCTCCCTCTGTATCCGGTTCAGGGTCATAGGAATGCAAAAAGACACGCCCGCCTAAGTCGAGGCCTTTGGTCAGCTTTCGCCTTCCGACGAGAAAGGCTGCGTTACCCGATAGTCCCCATTCTGGACGAACATTGGCCCAATCCACGGTCCGAACGACGACGTGCCTGTAAGCTCCGTCGGGCGAAAGCCCTCTCGGCGATCGAGGGATACGACGACAGCGCTCCAGAGCCTGATGGGCGCCCGCTTTCTCTAAATCATTAATCATGACGCGCAAATCGTCGCGATGGGTCGCTGGCACATCCTCTATGTCATAGAATGCCACTCGATCAGTCGTAGTGATGTGTTTCCCGCCCAGGAACCAAGTATCATCCGGAATGGCGAGTCCACGTTCCTTGAGCAAACGCCGGACTTCCGGGTTGTTGCCCATCGCGGCAAACACCCGTGCGTTCGGATCACCATGTTTGCCGCCGCAAGCCCCACAGTGTAGCGCCCCGAAATAGGGATTATTGTCCGAAACACTTCCGTGGCCACATGGAACAACGAACCGACCGAAGTTTCTAGTCAACCCCATAGTTCGTAGTCCGTTCTCCACAAAGGTCGCCTGTTCGCTTGGACTGAATCCTACCGCTAATCCGCGTAGAGGATTCTCTGTCCCTTCAGAATGGGGGACGGACTTGTTCTGATCCCTGTGGACGTTGTTCACCGGAATCTGGGTAGCCACCGGGTGAGTAAACCGTCCTCGGATCCATTCCTTGATAGTCTCATAAGGCCTTGGAGTCAAGGTCTTTCCAATCAACCCCAGGCTAAAGAGGAATCCCAGCACGTCGATCAGCATGAACGACCCAACCGGATTCTGTTTCAGATCGTGGAACATACGATGTCCGAGCTGGAGCCATCGAGTCCCTGATGCATAGCTTTGTAACGGCTTGTCCTGCCCGGGCCGGGGAGTTTCATGGACCGCATGCTTCGGTTTGAGCAATACCGGACATAGTGGAACACGCTCTTCACTATCGAACGCCTGATGACTAATGGGGACACCAAAGAACCCGGCAAATCCCAACGTTTCATAGGGTCCGTGGGTCTCTACATGACGGCGGAACGCTTCTGAGCGCACATCGATACAAAAGACCAATTGAGCTCGCGGACGCGCTTCTGTCCCGGCTTCCTTGCCACGATGAGCCGACAATTGATCGATCAACTGCTCTCGATATCTATCTTCGTAGGCCTCTAACCATACCGGTCCGTGTTTGTCCTCTGGAAACGCATCTAACCATCCAAGCAGCGTTTGGATGCTGGATGAAGGAAGCTCTTGGACCTCGACAGGAGTCATTTCGAGAAACTGCGCGAGTCGGAAGAGCCGCCAGGCTCGATGGCAAATGGCTTCCGTCTGGCGGTCCGCAGAATCGACATCTGGAGCAATGAGGTGCTGATATTCATCAAGATGATTCTGCCAATAGGATCCTAAAGCGGATAAGGTCCCCGGAATCCCCCACTCCCGCTGACAGAGCGCGTCGGCCAGCTCGACCTCATAGAAGAGGCGCACCGCCAGGTATTGTAGCGGATCGATAAGATGTCCCTTCTGACCCGGATATTCCGGGTTCTCGCCCAACCAGCGAATGAAGCCTGCCCAGCCCGGCAATTGAGCTAAGTGCCGTGACAGGTACTCCACCCATCGCTCTTCGGGTACTCCGAGCCGGTTCAGGCAGAGGGCAATGGCATTCTCCGGCGAACCGGGTAGGTCGCGAACTCTTTGCGCGAAGTCGTTAATGCCGAGAAAGTGACCGGAAAGGTCCCGTTGTGCTAGCTTTCGCCAGGCTTGATAAAATCCCCCGGATCGGGAGGGCATTGGCCAGCCGGCCATCCCCTCATCGACAAAGGCCGCAGTCCATTTAATCAACTGTTCGTTAATCTGATCGACGGTCGAAGCTCCGGCCAGAGACTCCAGCCAATCACCGACCGTCCGTTGGGTGGGCAGTGCCACGTCTCGAGCAGGTTGGGCCGCCGTCGATAGTTGCGATTCCCCTTCCTCTAGGTCCTGATCCTGAGAATCGGCAAAGAACGGGGGAGAGAGGCGTAGAGCCGATAACGTCCTGTTCCACAAATTTGTCAGATACGATTCTTCCGAGTCTCGCCGAGGCGATTCACACTCACGACTGGTACGCTCTAGGATCTGTAGCTTGGATCGGGCAGGAAGATCGTCTTGAAACCGCTTGGTCGCGCCTCCGGCGCCAAACGTCCAGGTCAACAGTGCTGACTCCAACGCTTGGAATCCAAAGAGGAGATCCAGACGCAGCACATCCGCTGAGCCAATTTGACGCAGTCCTATCTGAATAAGCGTTTGCGGGTGAATACGCGGTCCGACCCGTTGAAGGGCCCGTCTGACACCCGCGTTTGTAATGCGCCTTTCCCGATACAGCTCGCGGTATTCTCTGTTGGATAGGTATCCACTTCCCCCTAACAGATGTCTGGCCTCCCTGATGGCTCTGTCAAAAGACAAGGGTTCCAGCCCATGAAGGGGATTGTGATGAACGAAGCTCTTCATCGGCCAGAACGGCGCAATAGGCTCACAAGCCTCAGTGATCTGATGGCGCAGACGCTCTCGTTCTTCTGCGGAAAGAGCTTGAAGCTGTTGCGCAGTCGATTCAGATAGCATGAGCTCCACTTTTCCTCACCTCTGGTACGCCCTCCTCACACCCGCTGGACAACGGTACTCGGCCCTTTTTTTCGCGCTGCCATCGGGTGATCGGACAATCTTCGATGTTGTTCCAATCCGCCAATGACCAATTTAGAGCCAGTTTCCTTGAATTCACTTTCCATCTCGTTGAGCTTTTGCATCACGGTGTGATCGACAAGAACTGTGTCTGATAAATCGACAACAACAGCAGGCTCCCCCTTGAATCGCTCCAATCTTTTCTTTAATCCGATCCAGGTGCTGAATACTGCGGAGTCTTTCACGGCAACCTTCAGGCCGCCCACGTCGCTTCGCTGCACGTCGACCCGCAATCGAAAGAGTGAAAGTATAGGAGCCCCATGGATAATATGGATCAACACTTTTACACAAATACCAATGGCAATCCCTATGAGCAAGTCAGTCGCCAGCACGCCGACGATCGTTGAGACAAAGATGATCAACTGTTCGCGCCCTACCCTATACATATGGACGAACGATTGTGGTGAGGCCAAACGAAAACCCGTAAACACGAGCATCGCCGCCAAGGCCGCAAGCGGGATCTGGTTGATCAATGTCGGTACGAGTACGACAAAGATGAGCAAAAAGGACCCATGGAACATATTGGCGAACCGGGTTCTTGCGCCGTTATCGATATTCGCCCTGCTCCGCACGATTTCCGAGATCATGGGCAGCCCACCCACGAGAGCGGCGACGGTATTCCCTACTCCGATCGCAAGCAAGTCACGGTCGTAGTTGGTTTTTCTGCGCCACGGGTCGATCTGATCGATTGCTTTGGCGCTCAACAGAGATTCCAGGCTCCCAATAAACGCAAACAGGATAATGTACTTCCACCCGGCGGCAGTAGCCACCCCCGAGAAGTCTGGAAAGGTGAGCGCGCTGAGCATGTTAGCGGGGACATTGACAAGAAAACTTGCTCCAAGGAGGTAGTCCCGACTGTTGAACGAATAGGTACGTTCCTGGCTTAAGTTGAAGTACATCGCCAGTGGAACGGTAACAAGAAGGACCACCATGGGAGCGGGAATCACTCTTAGCTTTGGACTTTTGATCAGCGGGTAGCCGAACATGATGATCAGGCTGATGATTCCGATTAACCCCACAATAGGATTCATGTTAACTACGAACTGGGGAATTTTGGCAAGCAGTTCCAACGGCGTCCCTTCGGATCCCAATCCCATTGTGATCGGAAACTGCGTGGCGATGATGATTATACCGATCGAGGCAAGCAATCCGTGAACTGCCGAGCTCGGGAAAAATTCCCCAAGAATGCCGGCTCGGAGCAGCCCAAAGAGAACTTGAATGATTCCCGCGGCTACACCCACGCCAAGGGCAAGCCGATAGGCCTGAAAATCCGCCGCGGGATCCCGTCCCCCCGTAAAGCCAAACTCGGTTACACAGCCAATGGCTATAACAATGAGGCCGGCTGCGGGTCCCTTGATAGTCAGTTCTGAGTTGCTAAGAAAGGTGCACAGCATTCCTCCGATAATCGCAGTAAAGATGCCGGCGATAGCCGGGTATCCGCACGCCAGTGAGATCCCAAGGCAGAGGGGGAGCGCGATGAGAAAGACGAGAAAACCGGAAAGCAGATCGGACTTCCAGTAGCTGCGAAGTCCTCCGACTGTTCCTCTTGGTACCTGGTTCGCTTCCAAAGTCATACGTGAGTGAGCTTTCTGCCGTGCAAGCGGCGCTGAGGTGCCAATGACGCCTAAATATAAAAATTAGGTTACAGGTATAAGAATTGCGAAGGCCCCTGTTTCGGCGAGAGGAAGAGTACCGATGGCCCTGTGGGTTGTCAAGCACGCGAACCGTGGGTCCAGATGGGGGGGGTTCGGGCGTTCATCGGTCCGAGGGGCCCGGATCTAGGGCGTTTTTACCTCTCACGCGAGTGCCGGCCAGAGGGGGCTGTCGGATGAGGGGTTGAACCGGACGGGAGAGGGTCGCGGCCTGGGATCAGGCCGTTTGGAGTCGGTCGAATGACCGTGCGGGCGATCGGGGGGGCCGGGCGGACAAGCCGAGGTGGGTGGGATCTGGGCGATCACGGGGGATGTTCGATGGCGGCGATGATCTTCAAGGGGCCGCCGCAGCGGCCACGAGCTTCTCGTGGGCCCCGTGCGCCAGGATGCCGCATTCGAGAAAGGCATGCGGCCACGCTCGGTGAGCGGCCGGCCCTACATAGTAAATAAAATAAGAAGCGGCGGGCGAAGACGGACCGCATCGACGGGGTCAAGCTGCTGACGATGCTATGCGTTACTGGGGTGGTGAGCGGGGCCTGTGGTGCGGGTCGCGAGTGTAGCGGACGAAGAGGGGCGGCCCTTGCACCCGGAACTAACGTCCTTGAACTTTTGCCCATTAGCCTACGTCGCACTCAGGACTTCAACACCCAGTTCTGGGGACTGTTTTACCGCAAGCAGCAGATCGGCTGGGGCGCAAATGGCGACGTCTATGTGCTTGGCCTGCACGAGGAGGACGGCTCGCGGTTCGGGACCCGTGATCGCGAGCTGTACACCCCCCGGCTTCCCTGTCTACCGTGACCCGGCCAAGGCCCAGTTCGATTTCGAGCTGGAATCCATCTTCCAATTCGGTGAGTCGCGCGCCAGCGCGGCGACCGACGTCGTGGACCTGGACCACTTCGCGCATATGCAGCACATCCAGGCGGGCTACACCTTCGATGCGCCCTGGTCTCCGCGGGTCTTGGCGCAATACGACTACGCGAGCGGGTGACGAAGATCCCTGCACCCACTGCCCCGGACACCGGCGATTCCAATTATTTCTATGCGGCAACGACGCTGCAGTTTTGATCACGCGCGTTCATAAGTCGATATTGAGAGCCAGAACAAACGCGTGGTTGAGACTGTCTGCCCCCGGCGAACGTCGGTTAATGTATTGCAGCAGATAGCCACCTTCCACGCGAAGCTGTTCGTTCAACTGCCGGCTGAGACCTGCGTACAGCCGGTTCTGATCAAAACCGCTCCGAGGGCCTCCGGACAAGGAGTTCAGCGCAACAAAAACCTCATCGGAGGCGACCAATGCCCAGCGTTTGCGTTTGCCCAACGGAAACGTCCCCTGCAGCCGGTAGCGCCCGCGTAACGAGACGCCGCCGACATCTTCCAGAAAGCGCTCTTCCAGGCGAAGCCGGTTGGACAGGTTGACCTTGGAAAAGCTGTTCTCCAGAAATGCCTGTTGCCAAACCCGGTATTCGGTGCTACTGGGGTGAAAGTTCGGTATCCAGGCGACCCCCTGCCACAGCGAGAGGTTCTTATTGACCTGATAGCCCAGGGAGGGACGCACGATAACCTGTAATGCCTCCGTAACGTTGTTGTCAAACCGGGGGTGTATCTCCAGGTTGCCTTTGAATTTTTCCGTGATGGGGACATTCAAATAAACCGGTGTCCATAATTGGACATCCTCTTCCACATCCGACCTGGCGGGAGATATCCAGACGGTTAAAAGACACACGCTCACAAACAGAAGGCTTAAAAACCGCCATAAATGCTTTCTGTTCAGGATGCTCTCCTCTTTGCTTAGTTTAGTTTCTCTAATCATACCAAAACAAACAGACGATACAGCCTGAACAAAAGGCAAAGGTTCTTGGTTCCAATATTGCATCCTCGATTTCTCTGCTAGGATGTGGGCATATAAAAGAGATTGCTCTTCTTGAAGCCGCCGGTAGTGACAGTAGCATGCGCTTGCTGCCTTTGGCAACGGTACCGCACTTGGCCACTGGCGTAGTCAGGCTTCCTGTGCTTAGCCCCCTAGTGCCTAAACGTGTAGTTAACGAGGCGGCCTCCCGGTGGGATTGCGATCGGGGATGCCGAGCGCAGGCCAAAGCGGAGGCTATCCCGCCACCGCGAGCCGATAGCGCGCTGTCCTAGATACCCGCGCTCGTGGCGAACAGGGCCCCGAGGAAGATCCAGGGGAGCATCCGCTGAGATAGCCCTTGGGCGTCAATAACCTCATGAGGAGCAGAGGCCCAAAACGCCCCGGATCCGGGCGCCTCGGACCGATGAATCGCCCGAAAAATGCCCTATCCTGGACCGACCGCTCGCGCCCTTGACAACCCACCCGCTCGATCCGTACTCTTCCTCCCGGCGAAAAAGGGCGTTTGAAGTTCCTATACCTTGAGGATATCTTTGCCACGCTGGCCTTTGCCGCGCGTCTTAACGAATCCAGCCGCTCGCGGCGTGAAGTTCATCGTCGATGCACATCGCCCGCGGTGCCGCGCGTTTCACCTACGAAGATCCGGGCACGATAGCATGCGCCTCACGGATACCCAAATCCGCATCATCAAGGCGCGCGCGGCCGAGTGTTTCGGGTCAAACGCCCACGTCTGGCTTTTCGGCTTCCGAGTGGACGACGATGCACGCGGCGGAGACATCGATCTCTATGTTGAGCTGAGCGAGCCCGTCGACGACGACGCCTGGCGCGCGCTGCGTTTCAATGGCGCCCTCCAGCAAGCCTTCGGACCCCAGCGCATCGACGTCATCACCCGCAGCCCGAGCGAACCGTTGAAACCGATCCACGAGACGGCCAACCGAACCGGCGTCGCGTTATGAAGGATCTCTCGGAAAGGCTCGCGCGCGTCCTCAAGCTAGTCGACCGGGAGGTGTATCATCTGGCAGAAGTCACGCAACGGTTCTTCGGTCAGACCGAAGCCGTCGACAGCGAATGGCTCGCGAAACAGCTCGCCACGCCGGAAGGGATCGATCGCCTGGAGTCCTTCGGCGCCAAGTTTTCTCGCCTGCAAGACACCCTGAGCGACAAGCTCCTGCCCCTTTTTCTGCACGTAGCGGGGAGAGGTTCCCGGGACGGCGGTCGAGAACCTCGACCGCGCCGAGCGCCTCGGGATCATCCGCGACACCCAGGAATGGTTGGGCGCGAGGGAGCTGCGTAACCGGCTGGTGCACGAGTACATCGATGACCTCGACGCGCTCGCAGCTTCCCTCGAGGTCGCCAGACGATTCACAACCGTTCTTATCGAGGCGGCTCACGCCTTCCGCAGCTACGCCGTGCAAAGGCTCGGCACACCCAGTGAGATAGGATAGGCAGAACATCAATGCCGCCGCATCGAGACAGAAATTCGGATACGGTGAGGTACGGCATCGATCGCGCGATGCGGTTTCCTTCGTTCAGCGCATCGGCTGCGAACTACTGGTACAGGTGTAGGAAAAAGCCAACATCGACCGGAACCCCTTCCGCGAAGATCACGACGAAGAACTGTGTTTCTGGGGGCACCCTCCACCCACATCTGCCTGACAGCCTAGTGCCTCTCCTGGGCTCCCTCGGCGGCTGCACCCAAACGCAAACGAAGCGACCTTGTTACCTGAGGTGAAGTCGGGCGTGACCTGTCCGCCCTTGATGCCGGGCGGGCCCGAGAAGCAGTACAAACCGGGAAAAGGCAGTGTTACGTTCACGAGCCGAACCCCGCCGAGTTCGCGGGATCGACGGTAACCATCCGGACCCACGCGCCCGAACAGGACGGGGTTCGCGCTACTCGCGCTGTTCGCCGTGTTCGCCGTGTTCGCGCTCTGAGCGCTGACCGCGCTGCCGACGGACAACTCCGGCGCGCGTATACTGAATCTCCTGGTTCGCCACGGACTCCGGACCCGTGAGTCCCAAGCAGTCTATGATGACCCTCCCCCCCGGGTCAAGGAGACAACCGTTGCAGCAAGCGTAGCGCCGAACCGCAACCCATCCGGTGTTCTCGTGCTCGACAAGAATCGTACCGGAAAGACCTGCCGATCCCTGAATTGCGCTGCGCGCCATCAAGGATATGATTTCCAGGCCTCCGCCGGGACAGATAGCATGCGCCTCACCGACGAGCAAGTCCGCATCGTCCGAGTTGGGCGACGAGTCAGGCAAACATCAACCGACCGCGCGGCACGGGAATTGGCCGATCCAAGTCTCTAGCAGTCTCGATCCATTCCCCAAATACCGTCTCAGCGTTGGCAACGGTTTCCTGATAAGTTTTACCGTCGGCCATGCATCCGGGCAGCTCTGGCACCTCGGCAATAAAGGCGTCGTCCTCTTCACTCCAGTAAATAATACTTTCGTATCTACTCGGCATGCTCCAGCCCTAACTTGTATCTGACGATCAGGTTTCGGACTTGCCTGACTTGATAAGGCTTTGTCATTGAACCCTTCGATTGCAAGTTGAGGATCTACGGCCTCAGCCCGTTGTGAGCTGACTCTGTGCTCTGCGGGTAAAGCAAGCAGCTTCATCAGGGCGGCGTAGTCCACCGGCTTGACCAGGTGGGCATCGAACCCGACGTCCTTCGACCGGCGGCGGTCTTCTTCCTGCGCCATCCGGTCAAGACGATAAGCACCAAACGCCCCGGATCCGGGCGCCTCGGATCGATGAATCGCCCGAAAAATCGCCGATCCTGGACCGACCGCTCACGCCCTTGACAACCCGCCGGTCCATCCGTACTCTTCCTCCCGGCGAAAAAGGGCGTTTGAAGTTCCTATACCTCGAGACCGTGCTCGCTTCGTCAACGCGAGGAGAATTGAGCTATGTCTACATGTAAGACGTGTCGCGGAGATGGTTCCGTTAAGTGTCCAAAATGTAAGGGAAGTGGTCGTGTCGGCGAGTTACTCGGCGGCTCACACCAGTGCAATAACTGTAGCGGTTATTGAAAGGCTTGGGCGAATACCTGCCGTCAGTTAAGTTGTGAAGTTACGACAACAGCCACAGAGCAGACTTTAATTCCAGTAAGGAAAAATGGTAAACATGGGGCTAGACGATTATCAGTCTCGATGCCGAGGGCAGGCCAAAGCGGAGCTACCCGCCACCGCGAGCGGATAACGCGTCGTCCTCGATACCCGCTCTCGTGGCGAACAGGGCCGCGAAGAAGAGCCAGGGGAGCATCCACAGTTTTATAGATCCGATCTGTGAAAAAATCCCTCAATTCTCCCGCACACCTATGCGTGGCACGATGGCGTCCGGCCCGGGCGGGCTCATGCTTGCCAAGGTCCTGGGCGGCGGCCTCCTGCCCATATCGATGTTCCTGGCCCGGCACGAGGTCATGGAGGTCTGTGGGCAGCCACCTCGGCGGGGATCTGCTCGCCGCCGCGGTGGGCGTTGAATGTGCTGGTCGAGGAAGGGCTCGCGGAACGTGCGGCCACGCGGTGAGCGGCTCCTGGCGCGGCTCAAGACCATGGACAACCCGCTCGTCCGCGATCTGCGCGGCCGCGGTCTTCTCATCGGCGTTGAGATCGATACCCCCGGAGGCAATGGCCTGATGACCGGAACTCGGGCGCGAGCCGCGCTCGCGAACGCAGAAGACCGGACCCCGACCCGGATCCTGTCCTCCCAGGGCCCCCTGGCCGATCACGTCGAGGGTTTCTCCGCGAGGTCCGAGCAGCAGGAGATGGCGGA
>JALZID010000041.1 GCA_030860485.1 Pseudomonadota bacterium
GGCCGAGCTTTTGGCCCGCGCCGAGGCGGCCGATGCCGAGCCGTTGCCCGAAGGGTTGAACCTGCCCGAGGAGTTGGCGCGGCGCGAGGCGCGGTTGGAAGCCATCGGCGAGGCGAAGGCCGAGATCTCGACCAACGATGGTCCCGCTCAGCACCTGCGCCGCCGCTGTACCGTTCAACCTTAGTCCGACAGGCTGCTAGAGGTCGAGCCACCCCCACGCGCGCGTTCCGGTAGGATCCTGGGTATCCCCCTCGACCTATGCGCCGGGCGCGGCTTGCTATCGACCGATCCAGGAGGCACCGCGGCATGAATATCCTTGAGCGCATCGGCAACACCGCCCTGATCGAAGTGACCCGACTGGACGCCGGCCCCTGCCGGCTATTCGTGAAGCTGGAAAATGAGAACCCCGGCGGATCGATCAAGGACCGCATCGCGCTGGCCATGGTCGAGTCGGCGGAGCGGGAGGGGAAGCTCCGCCCGGGTGGCACCTTGATCGAGGCGACGGCGGGCAACACCGGGCTCGCCCTGGCGCTTATTGCGGCGCGCAAGGGCTATCGCCTGCGCCTCGTCATCCCCGACAAGATGAGCCAGGAGAAGATCTTCCACCTGAAGGCCCTGGGCGCAGAGGTAGTGATGACCCGCTCGGATGTCGGACGGGGCCATCTGGAATATTATCAGGACGTTGCCGAGCGGCTGGAACGGGAGACCCCCGGTTCCTTTTACGTCAACCAGTTCGCCAACCCCGCCAACCCCAAGGCCCACGAGGAAGGCACCGGCCCGGAGATCTGGCGCCAGATGGATGGGGAGCTCGATGCCGTGGTATGCGGCGTCGGCAGCGGCGGTACCCTGACGGGGTTGTCCCGCTTTTTCGGTCGGGTCGCACCCGAGGTGAACCTGGTGCTGGCCGATCCCGCGGGCTCGGTGCTGGCCGATTACGTCAGGACCGGTACCCTAGGCCCGGCGGGTTCCTGGCTGGTCGAAGGGATCGGGGAGGACTTCCTCCCGCCCATCTGTGATCTCTCGCGGGTGCGGCACGTCTACACCATCACGGACGCCGAGAGCTTCGCGACCGCCCGAACCTTGTTGCGGCAAGAGGGCATCTTCCCGGGCTCGTCCTCGGGCACGCTCGTGGCCGCGGCGCTCGAGTATTGCCGGGGCCGCAGCCGGCCGGAGCGCGTGGTCACCTTCGTCTGCGACAGCGGCAACAAATACCTGTCCAAGATGTACAATGAATACTGGATGATCGACCAGGGTTTCATCGAGCGTGAGCCGCACGGCGATCTGCGCGACCTCATCTCCAGGCTGTATGCCGATCGCGCGGTGATCACGGTCAGTGCCGCGGACACCCTGCTCACGGCTTACGGGCGCTTCAAGCTATATGACATCTCGCAACTTCCGGTGCTGGAGGACGAGCACATCGTCGGCATCATCGACGAGTCCGATCTGCTCCTCGCCGTCTACGGTCACGAGGAGCGTTTCCAGGATCGGGTGGGGTCGGTGATGAGCACGCGGCTCGAAACCGTGCAGATCGCTACACCGCTCGCCGAGGTGCTGCCCCTGCTCGAGAGCGGCATGGTCCCCATCGTGTGCGAGGGTGACAGATTCCTGGGGCTCATCACCCGCATCGATCTCATCAATTATCTGCGCCGAGGCGTGCATTAAACCCGCTTAAGGGAGCTCATCCCATGCCCGACTCTCATTCCCAGGGATTCGCCACGCGCGCCATCCATGCCGGCCAACCCCCGGACCCCACCACCGGCGCCGTGATCACGCCGATCTATGCGACCTCGACCTATGTGCAACAGAGCCCGGGCGTGCATAAGGGGTTCGAATATTCGCGCACCGCCAACCCCACGCGGCTGGCCTATGAGCGTTGCGTCGCGGACCTCGAAGGCGGGCGCGCGGGGTTCGCCTTCGCCTCGGGCATGGCGGCGATAGCCGCCGTGCTCGAGCTGCTCGACACGGGCGCGCACGTGCTCAGCGTCGATGACCTCTACGGCGGGACCTACCGGCTGTTCGAACGGGTTCGGCGCCGCTCCGCGGGCCTTAGTTTCACCTACACCGATCTACGCGAGCGCGCGGCGACCGAGGCGGCACTGCGCCCGGAGACGCGCATGATCTGGGTGGAGACCCCGACCAACCCGCTCGTCAAGCTCGTGGACCTCACCATGGTCGCCGAGATCGCGAGGGCACGCGGCATCCTCACGGTGGCGGACAATACCTTTGCCACGCCCTGGGCCCAGTGTCCCATCGAGCACGGCTTCGATCTGGTGGTGCACTCGGCGACCAAATACCTCAACGGCCATTCCGACATGGTGGGCGGGGTGGTCGTGACGGCGACCGAGGAACTGGCCGAGCGCCTGGCGTTTCTGCAAAACGCGGCCGGCGCCATCGCCAGTCCCTTCGACGCCTTTCTCGCATTGCGCGGGATCAAGACCCTGGCCCTGCGCATGGAGCGCCACGGCCACAACGCCGCCGCCATTGCCGATTGGCTGGAAAGACATCCCAAGGTGGAAAAGGTCCATTATCCAGGGCTCGCGAGTCACCCGCAGCACGCCCTCGCCCGGCGTCAGATGCGTGGCTTCGGCGGCATGCTCTGCGCCGTGCTCGGAGGCGGGCTGCCGGAAGCCAGGCGTGTCCTCGAACGCTGTCGTCTCTTCACGCTCGCCGAGAGCCTGGGCGGCGTCGAGAGCCTCATCGGGCACCCGCCCACCATGACCCACGCCGCCATTCCGCCAAAGACCCGTGAGGCGCTCGGGATCAGCGATGGCCTCGTGCGTCTGTCGGTCGGGATCGAGGACGTGGACGACCTCATCGCCGATCTCGCGAACGCACTCGCGTGAACCGACCACGGGTGGTGGACAGCGTCAGACCCGTTGACCCGGACCGGCTGCACTGCCGGCAGGCTCACCCAGCCGATCACGTGCTCGATCTCCAGTCCTTCCGCCGGCAGGATCACGTTCACCTCGTCTGCAGCAAGGAGAAGCGCGCGAAAAAGCAGGCGAACATCGAGGCGGGACCGGGTCAAGGAGTTGGCGAAAAAGCGCTCGTCCTACCTGAAGCAAGAAGTCGAGGCACTGCGCGGCGCCGGGGACTCGCTGGACCACAAGCTCTATGACGCGGTGCGCGAGCAGGCCGGCAAGGCGGGCCTGCAATACAAGGCGGATGCGCCGGCGTACTGAGTTTCACCTGGCCACCTCCCGGCCGTTGCTGCGGCCCGGTCACACGACCGGGCCGTTCTTTTCATAACGAGGCGGCATCCCGCTTTGTCACGCTCACCGGCATTCTGGACAGGATCCAGCGATGCCCTTCACCTCTTGCGGGCAGGTGTACCGCTACGGCGCGCACATAGAAAATACGCTATCCGGCGATGAGTCTCTCGGCCTGGAAGAACCATGCGCGGCTTCGGCCCGCGTGTTTTCGTCGCGGCCGCCTTCATCGGCCCCGGCAACCGTCACCACCGCGCTGTTTGCGGCGTATCCCACCAACCGGTCGGACGCAGGCCGACACCTTGGAGGACGGTTTGGAAAGGAGGGCGTGCGTTTATCAACGGCGACTCTGCTCGTACAAATCCCCTTCCGCTCATATCCCTTCGCCGGAGCGACTCCGTGTCGTTGACGGCGCGCCTGGCCGCGCATAGACTAGTCGTAATTCTAATCAATCTACGATGTAACGTTACCAGCAATGAAGATCCTTCCGCTATCGGAAGCCAAGGCAAAGCTGAGCGCACTGGTGGATGAGGTGAGGGCCACCGACGAGGAAGTGGTCATCACCAAGAACGGCCGCGCCGCCGCCGTGCTGGTCAGCCACGACGAATATGAGGGTTGGAAGGAGACGATCGCGATTCATGGCGACGCGGTATTGATGCGAGATATCAAGGCTGGGCTCGGGGCGCTCAAGGCCAGGAAGGCTAAGGTCTACACCCTGGAGGAGCTTCTAAAGAGCAGTGGATGAGTGGCCGCCTCTACCGCCTCCGGGCGCCTCCCCAGGTCGTCACCATCATCCGCACACTTCACCCACAGATCAAGAGGAAGGTTCGCACCGCGCTCGCGTCGATTCTCGCGAAACCGCATTCCGGGAAGGCGCTCAAGGACGATCTCGCGGGCCTTCGGAGTTTCCGAGTGAGTCGCTTCCGCATTATATACCGCATTCGTCCCGGTCGTCTGATCGAAATCATCGCAGTCGCACCGCGCGACCGGATCTATGAAGAGACCTACCGGCTGATAGCCAGGAATCCCACTTGGATGTAGGATGGGTTAGCCGCGCTGTTTGCGGCGTAACCCGCCAACCCGTCGGCCGCAGGCCGGCAGTCCCGGAAATACTCGCTCGGCCAGATGGCGTATTTGTTCCAGATACCATCGCAGCTCCTCCGCCTCGATCGGCCCGATGGGCGCAACGAAGCGCCAGCTCTGCACGCTGGCTACTTCACGCTGCCCCGGCGTGGCGGGCTCATAGACAAGCCGGGCGCGAGCCGAGGCGCGGCGGACGCCGCCGTGCTCGTGAAACTTCAAGTCGGTGAGCTCGAGGACGAGCTCTTCCAGTGGCTGTGCGGGCGGCTGCGGCGTGGTCTCGATATCCGCAGGCTCTCTTTTGCCCAGCGCGACAAGGATCGGATGAATCGCCGCCTCGACTCCGCGCCGCGCTGCTGACAGCGATGTAAAGCGGCTCCGCGTCGAAGAACTCTTCGAGCACGCCGAGCTTTGTGCTGTCGAGTGAGAGCGCGAAAACGGGGAACTCAAGGCGCGGGCGGGCCGGCGTCGTACCAGCGCCGAAGCGGAGCATCGTCGAATCCTAGCGGAGGCTTTGTGGAGCCGCGTCGAAAAACGTTCGCTGAAGTCCTGTCCCGCATGCCCGGTGTAGGCGAGGAAGCAGACTTCGAGCGCATCGACACAGGCTTCCGCGATCATGTACCTCGTTGACACCAAACGTCATCAGCGAAGCTCGAAAGGGCCGCAGGGCCAATCCCGGCGTTACCTGATCCAGCTATGGGGATTCTTCAAGGACGCGGCGGCGGCCGGCACACCGCTATTCATCAGCGTCATCACCGTAGGCGAAATCCGGCGCGGTATCGAGTTACTGCGCCACCGTGGCGACCTGTTCCAGATGAGGCGGTTGGAAACATGGCTGGAGGATCCGCTCACCGACTTCGGCGAGCAGGTGCTGGAGTTCGGTCGGGAAGAGGCCCAGGTCTGGGGCCGCTTGTGCGTACCACACCCCGAGAACGCCATCGATAAACAGATCGCCGCCATCGCACTGACGCGCGACCTTACCCTGGTCACGCGTAATACCAGCCACTTCTCGCGCTTGGGACTCGTGGTGCTGAATCCGTTTGACCGGGCGTGACGTACGTTGCCCTGCCCGTTGTGTGATAGCGAATATGACTGGTGAGAAGGGGAACGAGAGGGTGTAGGTCTCAAACTGATCAATGGAGGCGACGGCGCGGTAGCGCTACGACGTTGTCCGGTGGGGTAACGTTCACATGATAGGTTTGGGAGATCATGAACCTGTTGCAAAGCCCCATTTAATTTCCGATGCTTTTCTAATTCTAATCGTGAAGCTTGAGCGCCGCGATGGCCTCGATGCGCAGCCGTTCGAGCTCGCGCCCCAATGCCTCGCCCGTGAGACCCCGATCCACGAGCGGTCGGACCTCCACGGCGCGCGCCGCGGCCAGCGCTTGTGTGAGGAACGCGGCCTGCGGATAGGGCCGCTCCGCGAGCCCCGCGCGGCCGCGCGCATCGGCCTCGCACGCGAGTAAGAATAGCTCGAGGCGCTCGGGCCGTCGCAGGGCGTCGAGGCCCTGGAGGGTCTTGAGCACCGTGCCGGACCGCAATTCCAGGGCGCGATGGCAGTGGCCGTGGTAGCGGGCGACCACGACCGCGAGATCGCGGTAGTCGTTGGGGACCCGGTAGCGATCGCAGAGCCCGTGGATCAGCGCCACGCTGCGTTCCTCGTGACCGCGGTGGCTCGGCCATTGTTCCTTGGGCGTGGTGCCCTTGCCGAGGTCGTGCACGAGGGCTGCGAAGCGTACGCGCCGATCGGGGGTCAGGCTCGCCGCGACATCGAGGACCAGCAGGATGTGGACGCCGGTGTCGATCTCCGGGTGGTAGCGGGCCGGTTGGGGGACACCGTAGAGGCGCGCCAGCTCGGGCAACAGCACCTCCAGGGCGCCACAGGCGTACAGCACCTCGAAGAAGCGCCTGGGCTTTGGCTCGCCGAGGGCCCGGTCGAGCTCGGCGAAGACCCGCTCCGGGACCAGGGCATCGATCTCCCCGCCCGTGACCATCTCGCGCATGAGCCCGAGGGTCTCCTCGGCCACCCGGAAGCCCATGCGGGCGGCGAAGCGCGCGACCCGCAGGAGGCGTACCGGATCCTCGACGAAGGCCGGCGAGACGTGCCGGAGGATCCCTGCGGCCAGATCGGCGCGACCGCCGTAGGGATCGATCAATTGGCCGTCGGGGTCCTCGGCCATAGCGTTGATGGTGAGATCGCGACGCCGGAGATCCTCCTCCAGGGTGACCTCGGGGGAGCTCTGGAAGACGAAGCCCGTGTAGCCGGGTGCGGTCTTGCGCTCGGTGCGGGCGAGGGCGTATTCCTCGTGGGTCTCGGGGTGCAGGAAGACCGGGAAGTCACGCCCGATAGGCCGATAGCCGCGCGCGATGAGGTCCGCGGAGGTCGCCCCCACGACCACCCAGTCGCAGTCCGACACCGGCCGGTCGAGCAGCCGATCGCGTACCGCGCCGCCGACCTTGTAGACCTTCACAGCGCCCTCACTTGCGTCGGGCGAGCCCTCTCAGCTTCCGGTACAAGCCCCGCTGGCCGCGCTCTGTGAGGTAGCCCGGCACCACGCTCTCGACGGCCGTGGGCGTGATGCCGAGGCTTAGAAGCCCGTTCTCGCCGCCGCACACGCTATCGATCTGTAGCGATCGATGGTTGTCCAGGGACAGCGGTTTGCCGGGCACGTGCTCCAGGATCTGCGCCTGCAAGAGCGACAGGCGCGCGTTCAAGGGCAGGACGTAGCGGCGCAGCTTCAGGCACTGGGCCGTATAGGCCACGAGCTCGGCGAGGGTGTAAGCCTTCGGTCCGCAGAGGTCGTAGCGCCGCCCGTAGGTCGCGGGATCGGTGAGGCTAAGCGCCATGGCCTCGACCACGTCCCCAACATACACCGGCGCGAAGCGCGCGTTGGGGCAGGCGAGCGGAAACACCAGTGGCGCGAGTCTCAGCAGGCCCGCGAAGCGGTTGAAGAAGGCATCGTCGGGCCCGAAGATGACCGAGGGCCGGAAGCTCGTCACCCGGAAGTCCTCGGCGGCGGCATGGACCAGGTCCTCGGCCTCGCCCTTGGTGCGCTGGTAGTGGCTCGGGCCCGCCTGTGCGTCGGCGTTCAGGGCGCTCATGTGGAGGAGCCGCGGGATCTCGTTGGCCCGGCAGGCCGCGATGAGCTTGCGTGCCAGCTCTACATGGGCCTCGCGGAAGCCGCTGCCGTCGTCCCCGCGCTCGTTCAGGATCCCGATGAGGTTGACCACGGCGTCGCAGCCGCGCAGCTCGCGCTGCAATACGGCGGGGTCGTGGACATCGGCCTCGACGAGGTCCAAGGTCGGGATCACCAGGAGGTCACGGTGACGCTCACGGCGGCGCGTGAGCACCTTGAGCGGGTAGCGCGCCTTGGTCAGGCGGTTCGCCAGGTGGCGCCCCACGAAACCGGTTCCGCCGAGAATGGCGATGGCCTTGATCATATCAACCGTAGACCCCGGCCGGGGGCGTCCCGGTGCAAGCGAGTTGGGCTCCGCCCTTGGGGCGGGCGGGCACCTTTCCGAGGCGTGCGGTCACGGTGGTCACGGGCCGGGCCAGGCGCCACTCGTACACGGTGGCGTAGAAGAGGAGGTTGCGGACATAGCGGCGCGTCTCGCGAAACGGGATGATCTCGACCCAAAGCTCGGCATCCATGCAGCCGGCCTTGGGACGCCACTGCTCGACCCGGCCCGGGCCGGCATTATAGGCCGCGGCCGCCATGGCGAGGTTGCCGCGGTAACGGCTCAACATCTCGCGCAGATAGTGGCTGCCCAGGCGCACGTTGGTGGGCGGGGCCAGGATGGTTTTCTCGCCACCGAGCGCCATTCCCGCGTGCCGGGCCGTGATTCTTGCCGTGGCGGGCATGAGCTGCATGAGCCCCAGGGCCCCCGCGCTGGAGCGCGCCTCGACGCGAAACGCGCTCTCGGCGCGGATGACGCCGAAGACGAGCGCCGGCTCGAGCCTCTGGCGCCTGCCGTTGTCGCGCACCAGATCGTTGAAGGCCATGGGGAAGCGCAGCTCCAGATCGTCGTAGAGCTTGGCCTTGCCGAGGGCGGAGATCACCTGGTCGAACCAGCCCCAGCGCTGCGCGTAGGCGGCGGCCAAGAGGATGCGCGACGGGGCCATGTTCGCGACCGCGTGGTTCCACTCCGCGCGCGCCTCGCTCGGGTAGCCGGCCAGGTCCAGCTCGCGCGCCCGGACGATGGCCGGCTGGGAAAACAACCAGCCCTCATCGGCGGCGTTCACTTGTGTGGGACGGTGGTTCATGCGATAGGGGATCCCCAGCCGATCGGCGGCGGCGAAGCCGTAGTAGTCGCGCTCCCGGGCCAGCTCCCGATACAGGGGCTCGGCCGCCGCGCGCCGGCCGCTCAGCTCCAGCGAGCGAGCGCGCCAGTATCGCCAGCGAAGCGGCGGCATCTCCGGCGCCGGTTCCTGCTCGGTCCAGCGTGCCAGGGTGGCGAAATCGCGCCTCAGGACGGCATTGCGCAGGCGGGCGCCCTGCACCTCGGCATCGACGGCGCTCGCGCCCACGCGGTCGAGCCAGGCGTTGGCCGAGAGGTGGTCCTGATCGACTGCGACGAGCGCCAGGGCCCGCCACACCTCGGCGACCAGCCGGGGCGAGGACAGTTGCAGGCGCTGGAACCGGGCGTGTGCCCGGTCCACATCGGTCTTGGCCAGGCGCACGATGGCGTGGGCCGCTACCTCGTGGGCGCGCTCGTCGTTGCGCCGGAGCTCCGGGCGGCCCAGGGCACCGGTCGGGTTCGCATGGGCTCCCAGCCACAGTCTGACCCACGGGCGGTCGGCGGCCGGCAACTCCGCCGACAGGTGCTGCGCGAGGCCGGGCTGTCCCCGTGCCATGGCCAGCCGCAGACGGTCCCAGACGAGGTCGCGGGTCAGGAGCCCCTGGTGCTTCAGCCAGGCGAAGGCCGGCTTGCAGGACTCGGGCTGCGAGGTCCCGGTGAGCCACAGCGTCCGGGCTTCCTCGGCTACGCCCGACTTGCGCCCGGTCACGATGCGGGCGTACAGCTCGTAGCAGCGCATCCCGAGGTTCTCTTGCGGGCGGTAGAAGGTCAGGAATTCCCCCCAGCGCCCTTCCTTGGCCAGGCGCTCGAGCCAGGCCGTGCGCAGCCGCGCCGCCAGGATCGAATCGGAATAGGCCTCCAGGAACGCCGCGACCTCATGGGGCGCCAGGCGCGCCAGGTTCGGCCGCAGCTCGTAATAACGCAGATAGGGATAGAGGACGTAGTCCCGGAGCCGAGCGGTGAGGGCCTCGAAGCGGCTCATCTGGCCCATGCGCAGTGCTATGCGTGCCTCGCGAAATTGACGGCGCTCGGCCGACACGGCCCCGGCGGGGACCGCGGCGGGAACGAGCATCGCGACCAACACCGCCCCCGCGATCCACCGTGCCCGTGCCGAGAGGCGGCGGCGTTCCGATGACGGCAGGGGCTTTGGCGGCATATGAAATAATTGTCGTGTGAAATCGCGCAATGCACAACCGGCGCGAGGGCGCCGAAGCGGGTTGCGATAAGGTCGCTCGGCGTGGACCTGCCTGCCCTCACGGCCTATCTCTCGCTGGGCGCCGTAGCCGGCCTCTTGGCCGGTCTCTTCGGCCTCGGCGGCGGGATCGTGATCGTCCCGGCCCTGTTCTTTCTCTATCTCCGGCAGGGCTTTCCGGCCGAGCTCTGCATGCACCTCGCGGTCGGCAGCTCGCTCGCGACCGTGGTCTTCACCTCCATCACCTCGGGCATGGCCCATCACCGCCACGGCGCGGTCCGGTGGCCGGTGGTCCGGCGCTTGTCGCCGGGGATCGTGGGGGGCGCGGCGCTCGGGGCGGTGCTCGCCGAGTACGCGCCGGGCCGGTTCCTGCGGGTCTTCTTCGGCCTCTTCGAGCTCCTGGTCGCGGCCCAGCTCGCGCTGGCCCCGCGGCCGGATGCCCATCGCGACCTGCCCGGAACCGGCGGGATGTGGCTCGTGGGCATGGGGATCGGTGCGCTCTCTACCCTGCTCGGGATCGGCGGGGGGACCTTGACCGTGCCGCTCCTGGTCTATTGCAACGTCCCCATCCATCAGGCCGTGGGCACCTCGGCGGCCTGTGGTCTGCCCATCGCGCTCGCCGGGGCGATCGGCTTCGCCGTGGCCGGCTGGGGCGAGGCCGGGCTGCCGGCCGGAAGCAGCGGCTACCTCTACTGGCCCGCCGTGGCGGCCATCGTCGCCGGCAGCGCCTTCCTCGCCCCCCTCGGCGCGCGCCTCGCCCATGCCCTGCCGGTCGCGACCCTGCGCCGGGGGTTCGCGGCGGTGGTCGCGCTCATCGGAGTTAGGATGTTGGTGTAGCGGGTTCGGTCAAGGGGCCCGGGCCTATCGAACCCCGTGTCAGGCGAGGACAAGAAGGTCGGCGGCGATTACGGGTCTGCCGGGGTAGCGCTCTCGGCAACGCCGGTGACCGACTCCACCAAGTGTCGCGCCTTTGCGTGGCCGGGCAGGTTCGCATTTTCCGCTAGCGGGACTCGCTCGGTGACTGCGCCAATCTCACACGGGGATTGCGTAGGGAGCCGCGCGAGCACGGGGGGCGGCACCTTTAAGATCATCGCCGCCATCGAGGACCCCCCCGTGATCGCCAAGATCCTCACCCATCTCGGCTTGCCCGCCAGAACACCGCCCCGACCCCCGGCGCGAGTTCGATCGACTCCAATATAGCCTGATCCCAAAACGATACCCCCTCCCATCCGGTTCAGCCCTGAGCCGACAATCCCCCTTGGCCCTCGCTCGCCCGAGACGCCAAAACACCCCGAAACTTGCGCCTCGGACCGATGAAGGGCCCGAGACGTTCACGCGGTAGCTCGGATCGCGAATCTCGGCCGCGATCTCGGCGAGCTCGGCCTCGGCGATATTCTTCTCCGTGGCAATGCCGCGGTCCATCACCACCAACGCGTTCTTGGGCGCCTGGAGTGACAGCAACATTTCCTCCAGCGTTCTGGGCGGTTCATGAAATGCAGGGATTGCATGGCAAGGCCGGGCCATTTGCGAGGGATAGCATGGGTGACGTGGTTTTCGACACTCCTGGGGACGGACTTTCCGCCGCCGTGGAGCGGCGACTCGGGCATGGATCCGGGTCATGGCAATCATTGTTGGAAGGGATCGTGGCCGCCCTGGATGCAACTGCGGCTGCGATCGTGTGTCACCACCCGGGCGTCGAATGCACGGGCGCAATGCAGCAGACGGTGATCTGCCAACGCGGTAGGGGGCGACCGGGATCCGTCGACGGCCTGTCGACATTGCGGTCGGAAGCGGCGGGTTCGCTCGGAGAAGTGGGGGGGAGTGGGCGAGAAGGAACACGCGTTCGCCCAGGCGGCCAGATCTGGACGAGCCGCGTACCCCCAGGAGAGCTCGACTATCGCCTATGCGCACTGCTGGCGGTCGACGAGAACCATGTCACCGTGCTTGAGCTGGACCGGCCACCGGATCGCGCGCCCTTCGGCGCCGCAGAGGTCGAGGGCTTAGAGCGCCTCCTTCCGGGACTACAGCTCGCGGTTCGGTGCCTACTCCGGTCGGCCGCGGGCGACATGCAGGCGCGCGTGTTCAACCGACTGCCGGTCGCCGTGGCGCAGATCGGGGCAAATCGGGAGATCTTGTTCCACAACCATGCCTTGCGGTACTTGCTGGCCCAGGCCGACGGCCTGCGGGTCGCGTCGGATCGGATCCGAGCCTGCGCGGTGCAGGAGGATCGCATTCTGGCGGACCGGGTTCGCCGTGCCATCGCCGGCATCCGGGCCAATGATCTGTTGCCCATCGGCCGGCCATCAGGCCGCCCCGCCTATTTGGTGTACATCGGACCGCTTATGCGCCGCGCCGACCGGCGTCCCGCGAATGCCGGTACGGCCATGCTGGTCGCGCTAAGCCCGGGGGATTGCGACCGGGACACGATCGTACGGTTTGGAACAGGGTATGGACTGACCGGGGCGGAGATCCGCATCGTACAGTTCATGCTGGAGGGCCAGGGCGTAAATGACATCGCCGGGCGCCTTCAAGCGAGCGTCCATACCGTGCGCTGGCACCTGAAGTCTATCTACGCCAAGACCGGTGCCGCAGGTCAACCCCATCTGGTCCGGCTCTTCATGCACGCCATGCATCTCAGCATCGCCTGAGTCGCCGCCGCGCCGTTGCTCGACTCCGACGCGGCCGGACCCGATGCGCGGCTCGAAACCGCGACCACAGACTCCACCCGCCCCCCAATCACTCGATCCCACCCATATGGGTGGCGACGGCGCTTCGCAAAGGCTCTAGCATGCCTCCAATTACCTGGGAGGAACCTGATCACAGTAGAAGAAGCAGGGGAATCGCAATTAATGTTAATTCATATCCTAGGAAAAAGTCGTACTAACTAACCGAGCGGAGAGGTAAGCTGCTATGTTATATACAGTGTTAATGTTTCTTCTTTATTGGTGTTTGCTCAGCTTCTTTACGGTTGGTGCTTTTGTTGGTTTGATGGCATTAGCGGATAGAGCCGCGATCCGAGCAGGTGCCGCTCGATATGGCCTGGGCAGTTCGGCCGGCGCCTGGGAGAACGACGTTACGGACGGCGGAGCGGTGTTTATGGGTGGCTGGGTGGAGTGTATTGATAATAACAATAGAGAAAGCTTAAATGACTACGTTACGTTACACGTTTCGAAGTGATAATGATCGTGGGCGGCTTTACTGCTTTCGGTTTGGCGATGTATTGCTGTTCAGGCATCGCCCACAGCGAAAAGATGTGCCCAACAAAGCACATTATTGGCCGTTATCAACCTAGGGATATTCCATTCTTGAAGGAGTTAATGAACACTATGAACACTATGAGCACTATGAGCACTATGAACACCCTGAAGCGGTGGTTTCTCATTGTTCTTACCTTCACCGCAATTACCGCGGCCCCATTCCACGCAGCATTGGCCCAGGTCGCCCCATCACTGGGTACGGCGGAGAGTTTCGCGGTACTGGGTAGCTCGACGGTGACCAATACCGGCCCGACCATTGTAACCGGAGACCTGGGTGTCAGCCCGGGTTCGGCGGTTACCGGTTTTCCTCCTGGGATCGTGGTCGGAGGGACGATACATGTAGCTGATGGGGTGGCGGGTGGGGCTCAGAGTGATACCACCGCCGCGTATAATAATCTGGCAGGCCAGGCGCTCGATTTCGACTTGACTGGTCAGGATCTCGGTGGGTTGACGCTCGTGGAGGGCGTCTATTTCTTTTCTTCCTCGGCTCAGTTGACGGGAGCGCTCACTCTCGACGCCCAGGGCGACCCCGATGCGGTCTGGGTGTTCCAGATAGGGAGCACCCTCACGACGGCGAGCGCCTCGTCGGTACTGCTAATCAATGGCGGTCAACCATGCAACGTCTTTTGGCAGGTCGGTAGCTCCGCGACTCTCGGTACAACCACTTCGTTCACAGGAAATATTCTCGCGCTCGCGAGCATTACTCTCACTACAGGCGCAACCGTGTCCGGTAGAGCCCTGGCGCGAAATGGTGCGGTGACGATGGATTCCAACATCGTCACCCGCTCCGCGTGCGCCGAACCGCCGGTCACTCCCATCCCGCCCACGCTCGGCAAGGCCTTCAGTCCGGCCACCATCAATGCGGGCGATACATCGACCCTCACCATTACCTTGACCAACCCTGACGGCACAGTCGCCAGCAACGCGTCGTTCACCGACACATTGCCCAGCGGCGTGGTGATCGACGGAATCGCCAGCACCACCTGCGGCGGGACGGTCGCTACCGGCACCTCGACGGTGACCTTGACGGGAGGCTCGATCCCGGCCAACGACTCCTGCACGGTGACGGTGGACGTGACCGCGCCTAGCGGGGGCAACTACCTCAACTCGCTGGCCGCCGGCGCCTTGCAGACCAGCAACGGCAGTAATGCCGCTCCGGCCATGGCGACCTTGACCGTCATCCCCCCCGCGAGCGTCCCGCCCACGCTTGGTAAGGCCTTCAGTCCGGCCACCATCGATGCGGGCGGTACATCGACCCTCACCATTACCTTGACCAACCCTAACCTCACGCCCGCCATCCTGACCGCGCCGCTCACCGACACATTGCCCAGCGGCGTGGTGATCGACGGAAGCGGCAGCACCACCTGCGTCGGGGGGACGGTCACTACCGGCACCTCGACGGTGACCTTGACGGGAGGCTCGATCCCGGCCAACGGCTCCTGCACGGTGACGGTGGACGTGACTGCGGCTAGCGGGGGCAACTACCAGAACTCGCTGGCCGTTGGCGCCTTGCAGACCAGCAACGGCAGTAATACCGAGCCGGCCATGGCGACCTTGACCGTCACCCCCCCCCGCGGCCGTCGCGCCCACGCTCGGCAAGGCCTTCAGTCCGGCCACCATCACTGCGGGTGGGACCTCGACTCTTACCATTACCTTGAACAACCCTAACAGCACGGTCGCCACCCTGACCGCGCCGCTCACCGACACATTGCCCAGCGGCGTGGTGACCAATGGAAGCGGCAGCACCACCTGCGGCGGGACGGTCACTACCGGCACCTCGACGGTAACCTTGACGGGAGGCTCGATCCCGGCCAACGGCTCCTGCACGGTGACGGTGAATGTCACCGCGCCTAGCGCGGGCAGCTACGAAAACAAGCTGCCTGCCGGCGCGTTGCAGACCAATAAAGGCAACAACGCCGCGCAGGCCTCCGCGATCTTGACCGTCAAACCCGCCGCGAGCGTCGCACCGAAGCTCACCAAGGCCTTCAGTCCGGCCACCATCAATGCGGGCGGAGTCTCGACACTTACCATTACCTTGAGCAACACCAACGCCACAAAAGCCACCCTGACCGCGCCGCTCACCGATACATTGCCCAGCGGCGTCGTCGTGGTCGCGGGCAGTGCCAGCACCACCTGCGGCGGGACGGTCACGGTCAACAAGGGCGGCGAAGGTGACCTTGACGGGGGGATCGATCCCGGCCAATGGCTCCTGTACGGTGACGGTGAAAGTCACCGCAAAAAACAAGGGCAGCTACATCAACAAGCTGCCTGCCGGCGCGTTGCAGACCAATAAAGGCAGCAACGCCGCCCAGGCCGTCGCGACCTTGACCGTCAACCAGTCCGCGAGCGCCGCGCCCAAGCTCAGCAAGGCTTTCAGCCCGGCCACCATCAAAGCGGGCGGAGTCTCGACGCTTACCATCACCTTGAGCAACACCAACACCACAAAAGCCAACCTGACCGCGCCGCTCACCGACACATTGCCCAGTGGCGTCGTCGTGGTCGCGGGCAGTGCCACCACCACCTGCGGCGGGAAGCTCACGGTCAACAAGGGCGGCACGACGGTGACCTTGACGGGGGGATCGATCCCGGCCAAGGGCTCCTGTACGGTGACGGTGAAAGTGACCGCAAAATACAAGGGCAGCTACATCAACAAGCTGCCTGCCGGCGCGTTGAAGACCGACAAAGGCAGCAACGCCGCCCAGGCCGCCGCGACCTTGACCGTGACCGACTACAAAAAGTAAGCATGATCAGTGTCGCTGCCTGCTCTGATCGCGTCCTTTGATGGATCTCGGTCCCAAATATCCGGATATGAAGTCAGCGGGGCCCTTCGGGCAGAAACCGAGGTAGTGTAAACCCAGAGGGAGGTTCGGTATCGGCGCCGAACCTCCCCCATTCACGCTTTGCACCTCGACTACCAATGCTGTCGCAGGAAGCAAGCGCAACAATCGATGAAAGGAGAAGTACATGAATTTCCGCAGACCAACTTTGGCACCGTTTGATCCTTGGCGCCTACTCGTACTGTTCTCGGCCTTGGGGACACCCGCCATGGTGGCGGCGGCCGAGCCTCTCTTGCCCTGCTCGGACCCCAACGGGTGTCCAGATCTTATCGTCGACCAAAACAAGCTAAAAAACTGGAAGATCCAAACGACAAACTTCTCAGCGGACGATTGTACCGTGGTCGAAGGTGAGACGGAGGCCGGCACGCGCACGTTACTGCGCTTTACCTTTACCACACCAAACCTGGGTCCCGGTGCTCTTATCGTTGGGGATCCCAATGATCATCCCGAACTGTTCGACTTCGTTACTTGTCATGGGCATGCGCACTACAAAGAGTACGCCGACTATCGCCTCTGGACGCTAAACGGCTATTTGAAGTGGCAAGCCCTGAGGCAGGCCAATCCCGGAGCCCTCGCAAGTGAGCTTCTTGCCGCAAACCCGGCGGTGGCCGCAAAGATGGTCTCGGGCGGGAAGCGTGGGTTTTGCGTGGTCGACGTCGTTAGGTACTTGCGGACGGCGGTACCGGCGCAATACACAAGCTGCGATTTTCAGGGGATCAGCGTGGGCTGGGCCGATCAGTATGGCCGCCAGCTCGACGGGCAGTGGGTTGACATCACGGGTCTGGCACGCGGCAAGTACATGCTCGAGGCGGAAGTGAATGCCGAGCGGGTGTTCAAGGAAAGGGTGAACGGCTACTCGAACAATAGCGCGGCAGTCCCCGTCAGGATTCCCTGAAGCTGCCTGAGAAGGGGCCCGCGCTGCCGGAAGTTACGCGGTACGCGGGCTCGGCGCCCTACTTTAGAGCGGCTGTTGTTTGGATCGGAGTACGCAGGTCTCCCGCGATTAGGAAAGCTCCGCGGGATATGCTCCGAGAGATGTGCTGTCTTGGCGTCCGTTCGAGAGGCACCGGACTTGCTGGCCGGCGCTAATTTCGGAGGACACGACCCGGATGTCAGCCACGCCCCATGGTGCCCTTCGGGCATCGTCTCCGGCCACCCGGGTTCAACACCGCCTCCCTCCAGCGCCCATCATAGGGAAGCTGCGGTTTAGTTAGTCCAGCATAGCGATCGATCTCGCCAAAGATTCTTGAATCGGTCGGAGGTTAGATCTGTATCGCGCGCCGTGTGGTAAAGCGATCGTGACGCTTTAGCCCGGTGCCCGGCGCATGGCAGAAACCGCCGCCCAGGCGTAAGGACAGGCATAACTTCGACCAAGCGACGATTGGCCCGGCGCTAGGCGAAAGCGGGTAGAACGGGATCCCGGGCGCGGGAAGGGTCAGTCTCGCCGAATCGCGAGGCAGCTTCGGGAAGGCCCCGGGGGGAGGGCCCCTAGACGCGGTAGTCGATGTAGGGGATGTCCAGTCGCACAGCGAGCCTCGTGCCCACCGGACGGCGTAATCACGGTAGATGGAGGCGAAATCGGAGTAACATCGGGGCGGTGCTCGCCGAGCACGCGCCCGGCTGGTTCCTGCGTGTTCTTCGGCTCTTCGAGCTCCTGGTCGCGGCCCAGCTCGCGCTGGCCCCGCAGCCGGATGCCCATCGCGACCTGCCGGGAACCGGGGGGATGTGGCTCGTGGGCATGGGGATCGGTGCGCTCTCTAACCCTGCTCGGGATCGGCGGGGGGACGCTGACCGTGCCGCTCCTGGTCTATTGCAACGTCCCCATCCACCAGGCGGTGGGCACCTCGGCGGCCTGTGGTCTACCCATCGCGCTCGCCGGGGCGATCGGCTTCGCCGTGGCCGGCTGGGGCGAAGCCGGGCTGCCGGCCGGAAGCAGCGGCTACCTCTACTGGCCCGCCGTGGCGGCCGTCGTGGCCGGAAGCGCCTTCCTCGCCCCCCTCGGCGCGCGCGTCGCCCATGCCCTGCCGGTCGCGACCCCTGCGCCGGGGGTTCGCGGCGGTGGTCGCGATCATCGGAGTTAGGATGTTCGTGTAACGGGCTCCGTAAACAAGCGTAGCGCATTCGAGCAGATCCGCTGCGCTGCATTTAGGCTCCCACTATCGCATATACGCGCTGTTACACCTCGGCACCTGGTCCTGTTGTCACTCCAAGTCCCGTTGTTCGATTCAACGCCCGGTCTCCGTAAAAAACGCCGGCGCGGCCCTTCGGGCCGAAAAAAGAAACGTTAAAAGCACACAAAGGGTCAAATGTCCTGGGCGAGACGAAACCCCAGGCCGCTGCCCCGGATGTCGGGCATGTCCCTGAAACGGCAGGCCGAACGCACGAGCCACGTGTCGCCTATCCAGGAACCGCCGCGGATCACGCGCAGGTCATGGAGTTGGAGGAAGTCGGGACCCAATTGTGAGGCGTCGTCGTAACCGGCGAACCGGCAGGTCACGACGAGCGTGCAGTTCGGTCGGGCCCGGGGGCTCGTTCCAGCCAACGAGCAACTTTTTCGCGTTTTTTGGGATCGCTGACTTCGTCGAGCCCATCGAAGAGTAACAACAGATGACCGCGATTGAGCAGGCGCGCGCCGAAGCCCGTGCTCATTTTCATGTGCGGGTCATCGTCGAGGAATTGCTCGATGAAAGCGTCTATGCCCTTGGATTCGATAAGTCCTCCAGCTCTCATAGCGGCAGGAATACGGGTAAGGTGCCGGCCGGCAGACCCAGGCTTTCGGGGCCTTGACGTAGGCATGCAAACAGGAGACGTTTGAGGTGCGTGATCTTCCCCGAGCCGGGATCGCCCAGGATGACGACTGCACGGCGCTTGCGCCTCTTGACGTCCTGAAACGCACCTATCAGTGGAATGTCCGGCCAACCTTCTGCTCTCAGTTTCGCTTCGGCGTCACCGGCATCGGCGAAGACGCTGTCGCCGCTACCGCGCAAGTCAACGATAGCCTGCAAAGGTACGTACAGCTCTTAGAGATCGATGGAGACACGCAACTTGGTCTTGAAACCGGCGAGGAAGATGCGCCCGTGCAGCGATTCCACCGCTTGGCTAGCGGTTGATTTCCTGCAAGGCATCCGGGGTATCGGGCTTTTCCGTATCTCCTGGTGTTGGTGGGACCCCGAGACTTGTCCGACCACTCAAAGCAAATCCGCCACTGGTCGCTGATCCTGATGCTGTACTGCAGAGGCGCTCGATTTGGCTCGCGACGTTCCGGCCCGATGTCATCCGTCGACAGGCGATGCCGAGGTTAAGCCGGTGCGGTCCGCCGTTCTTGAGCAGTTGCTCACACTTCGATGAGCCATGGATGGACGCTGAGCAGTGCAGGTCCTAAACTGCAATGACAACTCCCCGTGTGACAACTTGTTACCTTCCCACCGAAGAACACCTCTGCGTCATCACGGAATGACGGAATGCAGTAGTCCCTGTCGTCGATAGGAGCGAGTCATGCGAAAGAGCGATGTAGCTACCGCAAACGTTTCGGTCAGTGAGCTCCCCGGGCCCGGATCGGCGATCGGCGTGCGGAGCGTCTTGTTTGCGATGCAGGCGGTGCGCGCCGGCGACTTCTCGGTGCGCCTGCCGGGCGATCGCAACGGGTTCGAAGGCAAGTATTGCGACACCTTTAATGACATCGTCAGGCGCAGGTGCGCGGGGTCGGTGGCGTGTGGAACGAGCTGACCGAGAGCGTGAATTCGATGGCGAGCAACCTCACCGCGCAGGTGCGCAACATCGCCGATGTGACCATCGCGGTGGCGAGCGGCGACCTCTCGCGCAAGATCACCGTGGACGTGCGTGGCGAGATCCTGCAGCTCAAGGAAGCCATCAACACCATGGTGGATCAGTTGCGCACCTTCGCCTCCGAGGTCACGCGCGTGGCGCGCGAAGTAGGCACCGACGGTCGTCTGGGCGGTCAGGCGGTGGTGCCCGGCGTGGCCGGTACCTGGAAGGACTTGACCGACTCCGTGAACGCGATGGCGACGAGCCTCACGTCGCAGGTGCGCAACATCGCCGAGGTAACCAACGCGGTCGCCCGCGGCGACCTGTCGCGCAAGATCACGGTAGACGTGAAGGGCGAGATCCTGGAGCTCAAGAACACCATCAACACGATGGTGGACCAGTTGAACGCTTTTGCCGGCGAGGTGACGCGCGTCGCGCGCGAGGTGGGCACCGATGGCAAGCTCGGCGGTCAGGCACAGGTGCCGGGTGTGGCCGGTACGTGGAAGGACCTGACCGACAACGTGAATTTGATGGCCGGTAATCTGACCGATCAGGTGCGCAACATCGCCGAGGTGACGACCGCCGTGGCGCGCGGCGACCTATCGCGCAAGATCACGGTCGACGTGCGCGGCGAGATCTTGCAGTTGAAGGACACCATCAACACGATGGGTGGACCAGTTGAATGGGTTCGCCTCCGAAGTGACGCGGGTCGCGCGCGAGGTGGGGACCGAAGGTAAGCTCGGCGGCCAGGCCCGGGTGCTGGGCGTGGCGGGAACGTGGAAAGACCTGACCGACAACGTCAACAACATGGCCAACAACCTGACCGCGCAGGTGCGCAACATCGCCGACGTGACCATTGCGGTGGCGAGCGGCGATCTGTCGCGCAAGATCACGGTGACGTGCGCGGTGAGATCTTGCAGTTGAAGGAAGCCATCAACACGATGGTGGACCGGTTGAACGCCTTCGCCTCGGAAGTCACGCGCGTGGCGCGTGAAGTGGGCACGGAAGGCAAGCTCGGCGGTCAGGCGCAGGTGCCCGGCGTCGGCGGCACCTGGAAGGATCTGACCGACAACGTGAACTTCATGGCCAGCAACCTCACCGCTCAGGTGCGCAACATCGCCGAGGTCACCACCGCCGTAGCACGCGGCGACCTGTCTCGCAAGATCACGGTGAATGTCAGCGGTGAAATCCTGGAGCTCAAAAACACCATCAACACGATGGTGGACCAGTTGAACGCCTTCGCCGGTGAAGTGACGCGCGTGGCGCGCGAAGTGGGCACCGAAGGCAAGCTCGGCGGCCAGGCGCAGGTGCCGGGTGTGGCCGGCACCTGGAAGGACTTGACCGACAACGTCAACTTCATGGCCAGCAACCTGACGGCACAGGTGCGCAACATCGCAGAGGTGGCCACTGCCATCGCCGGCGGCGACCTCTCGAAGAAGATCACGGTGGATGTGCGCGGCGAGATCCTGCTGCTCAAGGAGACGCTGAACACCATGGTCGAGCAGCTCCGATCCTTCGCCGCCGAGGTGACAAGAGTCGCACGCGAGGTCGGCACCGAAGGCAGGCTCGGCGGCCAGGCCGTGGTGCCTGGTGTGGCCGGAACCTGGAAGGACCTCACCGACAACGTCAACCTGCTCGCGGCGAATCTCACCACCCAGGTGCGTGCCGAGGTAACCACCGCGGTGGCACGCGGCGATCTGTCCCGCAAGATCACGGTGGACGTGAAGGGCGAGATCCTTGAGCTCAAGAACACCATCAACACGATGGTGGACCAGTTGAACGCGTTCGCCGCCGAGGTGACGCGTGTGGCCCGCGAGGTCGGCACCGAAGGCAAGCTCGGCGGTCAGGCGCAGGTGCCGGGGGTTGCCGGTACCTGGAAGGACCTGACCGACAACGTGAACGTGATGGCCGCCAACCTCACCGAGCAGGTGCGCGGCATCGTGAAGGTCGTTACCGCGACGTCCAAACGGCGCACGGCGGACGAGAAGCCTTGGAGCTCGCTGAACGCTTCCTACCGGAGATGGTGCTGCTCGATATCGGCATGCCGGAAATGGACGGCTATGAAGTTGCGCGTTCGATCCGAGCGCAACCCTGGGGTGCGGATATGCTGCTGGTCGCGCAGACCGGCTGGGGCCAGGAGGAAGACCGCCGGCGCACGCGGGAGGCCGGCTTCGACGCGCATATGACCAAACCATTGGATCACTCCCGGCTCATAAGCTTGATGGCGCAGTTGCCGGCGCCGCCGCGGCCGGCCGGCATCGCTGCCGGCTAACACCCCCACCCTCGCCCTTGTCCGTAGGGGAGGGACCGGAAACTGACTCCCCCGCTACCGGGAGAGGATGGGCGTCAGGGGATCGAGATCAATTACCGGACCGTGAAGCAGTTCTCGATCGCCGTGTTGTTGCCGCTGGCGGTTCGGGCGATGATCTCGAACTTAAACTCATTGCCCAGGGCGATGGTCCGATGGGTGGAACTCTGTCACCGTGGGCGGAAGGTCAACGCTGAGCTTGACGCCCTCCCGCTCGACGAAAAACTGGTATCGGACGATCTCGACGCGTCCCGATTTGCCGATCTCGGGATGCGACTGGGTCACCGGATCCCAGTCGATGATGACGGGCTCGCTGACCGACGGGAGCGGGACCGCGTCGCAGTTCGCCGCCGCCGGAACGCCCGACACCGTGATGTTACCTACCGGGGCCGCCAGCACCTGGCTCAGCACCACCCTGGAGCACCGCTCCTGTAAGGCTCCTGGCCCTAATGTCGTAACCCCCCTCGGGGAACCGGCGGAAGAACGTTGCGGGATCCAGCTCGGCGAACTTCGGCTCGGCGCTCTCAAAAAACAACTGGGTCAGGCCCTGGCGTGCCAAGCGTCCTTTGGGTCTGACTTGGAGTATCGTGTGCTCTTTCGGGTCCGTGATCGTAAGCCTCGAATAGGCCCCGCCATCGATCGAAGAGTGGATGCCCCGGTCTCCGTCGGTGTTATTGACCTCTAGCTAGAGCTCCGCCTCGGAGAATTCGGCGGCCCCGACCGCCGGCGGGCTACTAGCGACTCCCAGGGGAAGGGTGGCCATCGCCATGGGAAGAACGGTAATGCCAACGTCTTTTCGTGATCATTGTGAGTGCTCCTGTCGTCATCAATCAAAGATGCTCGGGTTGGCCGGCGGCCGGCCACCACGGCTGGGTGGTGCTCGTGCCGCTGGTGTCCGGGATTTCTACGCGGCGAGGGATGACAGGTCCATTGGCGGTATGCACTAGGAGGAATCGCCCCCCTTTCATGGGTCTCTGCACCCCTTGGCGGGATGACGTAGGCGGGTCGTCCCGCCCGCGTCGGACCGTGCTTCGCGACACCTTGGCCCGGCGGTGGCGTGCCCCTGTGCGTGGACGCATCCTCCTATCTCCCCGCCTGTGGAGTGGCAGCGGCGGCTCGTAGCGCATCGACCGATTCGGCGCCTATTGCATCGGCGAGGGACTCATGCCTGACTCGGGAACCTCAGAAGGCCAAGCGCACGGCCAGGAAAGCCGCATAGCTCCACTCGTCCTGTGCCTGCGCGAAGGCCCGGCCGGCCCGGAACGCCGAGCCGATGAGGTCGAGCTCGAAGCGCTCTAGGCCGAAGAATATCAAGTGCGTTCCGCCATGCCTGTGAATGGGATTGATTGTCGCCGCACAGTGTGTAAACGCAACGCCCTATCGACCGCTCGCGGCGAGCAACACGTCGCGTTAGAGCTTCTTGACTGACGTACGGTCTGCTGCCTTGCTGCGGCAGTCGCAGCGCTAACGTCTCCGGATTTCGTGATTGCGGAGGAGGAAAGTGTCCGTTACACGACCCGCGAAGAAAGACGGGATGCAGGGGTCAAGCATGAGATAACGGATTGGCTCACAGCATCAGGCCTGCTCGAGTTTGAAGGTATTTTCCAAAGTTTCAGCCTGTCCCATAGCTCGTCCCATCCCCAAGAGGATGATTTTACCAAGACGTTGCAGCTAGGGCTTGAAATATCTCCGTTGTCCTGGATGCGAGGAGAGTTGATCTACGAATATGATCACGATGACGAATCAAACAAGCAAACGACTGATGAAGCGATCCTTGCACTCGAAGGCGGCGATTTCGAACTAGAACTGGGAAAACTATTCGTGCCGTTCGGAGAATACTTCAGCCATTTCGTGAGTGGCCCTCTGTTAGAGTTTGGAGAGACTCGGACTCACGACTGGGGAGTGACTCTTTCGTACGGACCTCATGATCGGCTGGATCTAGCCGCGTTTGTATACGAAGGCCGGGCGAGAAAGGCGGGATCGAACGCGGGATACTGGGACTGGGGATTTGCTGTGGAGGCCTCGCCGTTTGAATCCAGTGCGTTTGGCATGAGCTACTTATCTGATCTGGCAGATTCGCAGGAACGTCTCTTGACAGACAGCAGTGATCGGTATGAGACGCGTGTTGATGCATTGAGCGCCTACGTGGTCTTCGGGTTCGATCGGTGTGAACTGACAGCCGAGTTTGTTGCGGCGCTAGATTCATTCAAGGAATTTGGCCCGGACAAAGATCAGCCTAGCGCCTGGAATGTCGAACTTGCATCCTTTCCGAGGGCTGATGTCCAGTTGGCTCTGCGACTGGAGGGAAGTAGCGAGCTCGAAGGCGCACCGCGATATCAAGGTGGAATAGCCCTCGGCTGGCGATTTACTAACATTTCTAGTGTTACGCTCGAATCCCTTCTCGGCGCATTCAAGCGGGGTTTGGCGGAGGATTCGAGAGAACGGGATCTGGATAAAGTTCATCAGATCGGCGCGCAGCTCAGTATAGAGCTCTAAATGTAAATTAAGCGGGGGAATCTGAAAGCAAGACTGCCAAGCCTTGCCTCATGCGCGTCGACTGCGGGAACTGGAGCGTTACCATGAGTCCCGGGCTCGCATCTTCCAACAGTAATTCGTGCACCTCCGCCCCGTGTCGTCCCCGAACACGCCGGGTACCGCGGGGGAAGCGGTCGGCGTTCTGCCCCTCCTGATGCCCGTGGATACCCCCACGCGCTTGCCCGACGCGGCTTGAAGAACCGTCGGCACCGGTGCCGACTCCGATCTCGTCCCCGTGGACGAAGCCCCCTGCCCCGCCCACGACGTCGGCGCGGCCCGGGTCATCGTCCGTACGGACGGATACGTTGTCGGGATGGGCGGAAACGAAGGATGCCCGTGGGGGAATGAAGGATCATCGCGGGGGGACGACGTCCACACGGGCGCCGACATCGGCGGTTCGCGTCCGCACGACGATTCCGTCGAGCGATCCGCCGGCGGCGTGCGCAGGCGCTCGAGCGAGAATCGATGTAGGGGTTAACCGTGCTTCTCGCGGCCTGACCCGCCTAACCCAAACAAGAGGAACCTCCCACACCTATCTCATGCGCGGCCTTCCGGAAGGCCGGGTGACGCGATGCGGCCGCTGGTCTTTCCGAGTGGGCGGCAGTTGATGTAGCGCGGGTTAGACGCGCTGTTCGCGTCGTAACCCGCCGAACGTACTAGACCCCGACGCCGTCCAGCGGGCTGCGCACCCCGCCCAGAACTTCGGATCCGCCCCGGGGACACCGGACAGGTCTGTACCCATCGCCACACCTCCTTGTTAGCACGAGCCAATCAGTTGATCTATACTTGGGTCGAAGCCGACGCTACACAGAATCCAGATCCAGCGCAATTAGGCGGATTCTGCCTAATCAACTGTTAGAGTTATGGCTGTCACTGTTAGGAGAGCAAACATGAGCGAATTTTTCGATGACCATCACCGCGCGGTGCAAGATCGTTTTGAGACGCGCGCGTTGGCCGATCGCGTAGCTACGATTACGGTACACAGGGAAATTCAGGAGTCCGACAAGCTCTTCATCGAAAGCCGGGACATGTTTTTCCTCGCTTCCGTCGATGAACATGGTCAACCTACGTGCTCTTACAAAGGCGGCGAACCAGGATTCATTAAAGTCTTGGACACCAAAAGCATTGCCTTCCCGAGCTACGATGGCAATGGCATGTTCCTATCGATGGGCAACATAAAGGCTACAGCCAAAATCGGCATGCTGTTCCTCGATTTGGAGAAACCCAATCGCTTGAGGCTTCACGGCACCGCTTCTTTCATGGAAGGAGATCCACTCACAAAAGCGTACTCTGGCGCGGATTTAATCGTGCGTGTTGCGGTCTCAGATATCTTTGTTAATTGTCCGCGCTATATACACCGTTACCAAAAAGTAGCCAGCTCACATTACGTGCCGAAACCCGCCTGCGAAACGCCGTTCGCGCAATGGAAGCGTATCGATGCGCTACAGGATGTGCTGCCATCCCGGGATCAGGGTAAAGCCGAGAACGCGGGTGGTGTCATCACAAACGACGACTACGCCGCTAAAGTGATGGCTGGAGAAGGCTGAGCGTGGCTTCGAGCGGAAAAAGCACCGAATGGCAACTTTATGGGGGCCTAGTCAACTTTACTCTCCAACTTTTCGCTCAACCCGGACGCGCATAAACCGCGCGCCGGTTAGCTTTACGTTAGTTGCCTAAAACATGCAGGAACGAGGTGCCCAATTGAAAATCACTATCGAAACCCTCGTGAAGGCCGATTTGAATACGGTCTGGGCTGCATGGAACAACCCGGAGGACATCAAGCAATGGAACGCAGCCTCGGACGACTGAGGCATCAGATCAAAGTATTTCGCAGCCATGCAGGAAACAAATCATGAACAGCGTTGTCGCTAGCGTGGAAATGTTGATCCGCAAACCACCGAAAGGCGTCTTTGATGCGTTCGTGGAGCCGCGCACCATCGAGAAATTCTGGCTCAATAGCGCAAACGGGCCACTCGCCAAAGATGCGATTGTCGAGTGGGTGTTCATGGTCCAAGGCGCGCGTGAGACCGTTACGGTAACCGAGTTCTTCGCAAACCAAGCCATTGCTTTTACGTGGTCTGACGGCATCGCCGTCAAGATGAAATTTGACCCGCAAGACGAGAGCAGCACCAGAGTCTCGGTAACTGCAACTGGATTCAAGGGCACGGATGCATCATCGCAAGCCGTGAACGCTACGGAGGGGTTCACAATTGTTCTGTGTGACTTGAAGAGTCTTCTTGAGACTGGGCGGTCCGGCAACATGGTGCGTGACAAAGCCGTTCTTATCACCGCAGACAAGGCTGATGCCTAACAATAAGCCGAAGCCGCTTCGCGGCTCGGCTTAATTCAGCGTTAGCCGTCAGGAGAAATCATTGCACTTCGTCACATGCACATACGAAGCTCACGCCGGTGCAATCCTCGAAATATTCAACGAGGCCATCGCCAACTCGACCGCGCTATACGACTACAAACCGCGTTCGTCTGAAAGCATGGTCGGCTGGTTCAAGACCAAAGAGACCAGTCGCTTCCCTGTCATTGGCGTCATCAGCGAGGCGGGCCAACTCATGGGCCTTGCAAGTTACGACACGTTTCGGGCTTGGCCCGCGTACAAGTACTCAGTCGAGCACTCGGTCTATGTACATAAAGACCATCGGGGTAAGGGCCTTGGCCTTGCGCTCATGCGACAGCTCATCACCGCTGCCGCCGAGCATCAGTATCACGTCATGGTAGATGGCATCGACGTCGCAAACTCAGGCAGCATTGCACTCCACGAAAAGCTGGGGTTCGTACATTCTGGCACTATCAAACACGCAGGGTTCAAGTTCGGGCGGTGGCTTGATCGTGGCTTCTATCAGCTACTGCTCGAAACGCCGGCACGACCTGTTGACGGCTAACAATTCATTCAAGCCGAAGCCGCTTCGCGGCTCCCTTAATTCAGGCGTTAACCTGTAATGCAACAGGACCGCTCCGTGCCAATGCTAGATCCGACAGTCGCAGTTGTCTGTGGCGGACCGTCAGCCGAAGCTGACGTGTCACGCGTGTCAGGACAAGGTGTCGCTGATGCCCTTCTGACCACATATGCGAAGACAGTTCTTATCGAGCTCGACACCAACATCGCTGACGCTCTGAAACGGAAAGGCGTGAACGTAGTATTTCCCGTGCTGCACGGTCCCCCTGGCGAGGATGGGACGTTTCAGGGGTTTCTCGACATCCTTGACTTACCGTAATGTCGGAAGCGGTGTGCATGCGAGCGCATGTGCCATGGATAAGATCGTCGCCAAGTATCTATTCCGTGATGCTGGCCTTCCAGTCGCTCGGGACATAATCGTGTATCGGCACGATGGGAGCCGGGTGGCAGCGCGCCAAGTGGTAAACCGGAACGGTTTGAATATAGTGGTTAAGCTATCCCGGCAGGGTTCTGCGCTGGGAGTTGCTTTCCCGAAAGACATCGCAGAACTCGAAAAGGCTCTTGATGACGCGTTTTTGTACGATGAAAGAGCCCTAGTTGAGGAACTCATCGAGGGCAAAGAGATCACTGTAGGGCTCTTTGAGCAGATTGATCTCGAGGCGTTCCCTGTCATTGAAGTCCGCACGCCCCCGGGTTCGTGGTACGACTACGAACACCGATATACGCCGGGATTCAGCGAACACATCATTCCAGCCGACCTTCCGGAAGGTCAGTACCGACGCACCCAGGAGCTTGCTAAGCTGGCGCATAGCGCTCTCGGCTGCCGTGATCTGTCGCATGTTGATTTCGTTGTTCCGGAAAATGGCGAGCCCATTGCGCTCGAGGTGAACACTCTGCCAGGTATGACGCCGACGAGCTTGTATCCTGATGCCGCCAAGGCCGCAGGTCTGTCGTTCGAGGCACTGGTTGCGCTTCTGATCGAGCGCGCACTGCGACGAGGTGTAGGCTAATCGGGTAGCCGGGGGCGTTTGGCCCCCGGCCCCCACACCACCTAGCATGCGGGTCCGCACTAGGCGGTTCACAAAAGTGGAGCACACGATGCTTGGCGGACGGCGGACCAGTGCGAACGAGCGAAGGTAGGAAAGTCTTCCAGGGTCATCCCGTCACTGCCGGGCGCCCCTTTGTTGGCTTTCACGCGCTTCCATGCCCGACGCATATTCGCGGGGTCCATCATCCGCCCCATCAGGTCATCGTGCAAGGCTGGCTGCGTGAATACACGCCGCGCCTCGGCTCCCC
>JALZID010000042.1 GCA_030860485.1 Pseudomonadota bacterium
TCCGCCATCTCCTGCTGCTCGGACCTCGCGGAGAAACCCTCGACGTGATCGGCCAGGGGGCCCTGGGAGGACAGGATCCGGGTCGGGGTCCGGTCTTCTGCGTTCGCGAGCGCGGCTCGCGCCCGAGGTCCGGTCATCAGGCCATTACCTCTGGAGCTAGGTCGGGCCGCGACCGGCGCAGCTCGGCAGAATGTCTTCGCATCTGGTCGATGATGCCCCTACCGCCCGCTCGGGGTTTGCAAAAAAACTCGGCGCGCGTCCCGATGGGACGATGCGCGCCGCCCGGCTTTTTGCTCGACGGGTTTCGCCGCTCCGCACGCCTTGCGCTCGGGCCGTTCGTTACGGGCATTTTCGAGCCCTCGGTTTTTCAGGCCCTCCGGCCGACGAGTTATCCCGATACCTATCCGGCGCCAACCCCGGCAACGCCGTTACCCCAGACTTATGGCGCAAGGGGTTTGAATTCCCTGTCTTGATCGCACTGTAACGCAGCCAAGTGGATAAAGGCAATGCGCGGGCGCCTCGGCGCAGCCTCGGTGCCCTCGTAACGGCCAGTGGTGAGCAATGCGGGCGAGCCCACATTTCGCACGACTACCCGAGCGCGTCGATCCGCTCGGCCCGGCGGAGCGTATTCCTTCCAGCCGGCTCGCAGTCCCTGCGGCGAGTTGGCCGTAAGCCGAGAGCTCGGGACGGATCCGCGAAGCAGGTTATCGGGCCGCGGGGGCGTTCCCGGGGGCGACGTCATCTCGTTGATGGTCGTGGCGAATAGTGCGCGCCCTCGTCGATCTGTTCGGAGCCGATGGTGAGCGCGGGGGCGAAGCGGATGACGCTGTCGTGGGTGGCCTTGGTGAGGACCCCGCGATCGGCGATCCGCCGGAACAACGTCCTGGCCGAGGCTCGCTGGGTAGCGATCTCGACGCCGATGAGGAGACCGCACCGCGCACAGGGCGGACGAGCGGGCTGTCTATGGTCTTGAGCCGCGCCAGAAGCCGTTCCCCGAGCGTGGCCGCACGTTCCGCGAACCCCTTCCTCGACCAGCACATGCAACGCCTCGAGGCCCACCGCGGCGGCGAGTGGATAATTTCGCCGCCTGAAGGCCCCGGATTCGGCGCATGCTGTCCTTGCCTACGATGAAGGCCTGTGCAACACTTTCGTTGTATAACGAAAGCGTTGTGGAGTGTGGTATGCGAAATATGACGGGACCGGTGGTGCGCGGCGAAGATTTCTTCGATCGTGAGCACGAGCAAGCCCGATTCTGGCGGGACCTCGAGACCGACAACCTCTTGCTCCTGGCGCCACGACGGGTGGGCAAGACATCACTCATGTGACGGCTCGGCGAAGCAGTGCCCGACAACGGCTTTACGGCCGTGTTCGTTGACGGTATCGGATGCGGGTAACGAGGCGGTCTTCGTCGGACGTCTGTACCAGGCGGTGCTGGAGACCGAGGCCAGTAATCCATTGTGGGGCCAGATCGAAAAGAGCTGGCTCGGGAAGCTGTCCGGCGCGTCAAGAAGGTCAGCGGTGCGGGGTTCAGCGTGGAACTCGATCCAGTGCAGGCCGGCGATTGGTCAAGGGCCTATGGTTAACGATCGGGTGTTGACCACCCGGTCGGTGCTCGCGTGCCGCCGATCCAGCCGGCCGCGCGTTAGAATCTGGTTATGCGCAGGGCAAAGACGAGCTGTCGGCATCACGGAAACGAGGTGATATGGCAAACATGACCCCCACGCCCGGACCCAAAGGCAGCCTCCTCCTCGGCAACCTGCGCGAGTTTTCGCAGGACATGCTGGGCTTCTTCACGCGCTCGGCCCGCGACTACGGCAATGTGGTGCGCCTGCGGCTCGTGAATCGCACCGCGTTTCTGGTCAACCACCCCGCGCATATCGAGACCGTCCTCGTCCGACAGCAAGACCGGTTCATGAAACACCGTTTCTTCTGGAGCCGGGTGCGGGCGCTGTTTGGCCAGAGCCTGGTGGCGAGCGAAGGGGCGTACTGGCGCCAGCAGCGGTTGCTCATGCAGCCATCGTTCAACCGCGAGCACCTGGCGCGCTATACGGAGATCATGGTCGCGGAGGCGGAGGAGACACTCGCCGGCTGGAGAGATGGAGACGTGCGCGATCTGCACGAGGAATTTACCCGCCTCACCCTGCGCATCGCGCTACGGGTGTTTTTCAGCGCGGAGCCGTCCGAACGAACGCTCGGTCTCGCCCGGGCCTTCACGGCGGCGGCCGAGGAGGTGATCTTGCGCCTGCGCATGCCGGTGCCCCTGCCCGATTGGGTACCGACGGCCGGCAACCGGCGCTATCTCGACGCGGTCCGGCAACTCGAAGCGGTGGTCTATGCGATCATCGCCGAGCGCCGCCGTAACCCCAATGTCCGCAGTTGCAAGACCGAGCGTCCAGACCTCCTGGGCGTCCTCCTCGCCGCCCGGGACGAAGCGGGCCGGCCGCTCTCCGATCGCCAGTTGCGCGACGAGGCCATCACCATGCTCCTCGCCGGCCACGAGACCACGGCCCTGACGTTGGTGTGGACGTGGTACCTATTGGCTCGGGATCCCGGCGCAGCCGAGGTGTTAGAGGCAGAGGCACGCGGCGTTCTGGGCGGGCGACCGGCGAGCGCGGCCGATCTGGACGCGCTGCCCTACACCCGCGCCGTGGTCCAGGAGGGGCTCCGGCTCTACCCGCCGGCCTATGCCATCGGCCGCGAGGCGCGCGCCGAGGTCCGGCTCGACGGCCATTGCGTCCCGAAAGGCGCGACGGTGTTCATGAGCCCCTGGGTCATGCACCGCGATCCGCGTTACTACGACGAGCCCGAGGCATTTCGCCCGGAGCGCTGGTTGGGTGATGCCCCGGCCGGCCTACCCCGTTTCGCCTATTTCCCATTCGGCGGTGGGGCGCGGGTGTGCATCGGCAATACCTTCGCGCTGACCGAGCTCGTGCTGGTGATCGCGACCATCGCGCGCCAGGGGCAGTTGCGGCTCGCCTCCGATCGGGCCATCGCGCCCCGTCTCCTGATCACGTTGCGGCCGGCGGAGCCCATCAACGCGCGTTTTCTTTTACGGGGATCGGGACCGCGATAACCACTCCAGGGGGACTGCGCCGGGGAGGCGCCGACAAGAAGCGTGTCGCGACGTCCATCAAGCCCTATCTCTAATTCGAGAGTCCGAACCGCTTTGGCCGCCTCCTGGGTCAGGTCGCGCTTTTCGGCGTTCGGTGAGTTGGTAGGCTACTTTCGGCTGGCGGGCCATGCTCAGCTCTCGGCAAACCAGTTTTCCACGACCAGGCCTGGCAGGCGCTCGAAGTGGCGCAGATTGCGAGTGACCAGAATCAGGTTATGGGCCAGCGCCGTGGCGGCAATGAAGATATGCCCCGATTCGATGGGCTGCCCTTCGCGTTCCAGGCGGGAACGACCCCCGTCCGCGTGGCGCACGAATGTCGCGCGGGGGAACCGGCCTTCCGGCCTGGATCGAGGTTCTTGACTAGTCGGTCTAGAACGCGTAGAGTGCGCCGGTCCGTGACCAATCTACCCCGGTAGGGCTTGTGGCGAGACCGAGAGAGTTCGATCTGGAGGAGGTGCTCGACAGGGCCGTGGAGACGTTCTGGTCCAAGGGCTACGAAGCCACCTCGATCCGGGATCTGGTGGACAGCATGGGGATCCATCGTGCCAGCCTGTATGTCGCCTTCGGAGACAAGCAACGGCTCTTTCTGTCGGTCCTGGATCGCTATCGCAAGATGGTGGTGAGGAAGCTGCTCGACATCCTCGACGCGTACCCCTCCGGAAAAGCGGCTATCCGGCGGTTCTTCGCGACCGTGGTGGAGCATGTCGTCACGGGCGGGCCGTTGCGGGGGTGTTTGATCACCAATTCGGCCGTAGAGCGGGGACTGTCCGATCCGGCAACGGCGAAGAAGGTGAGCCTATGCCTCACCCAGCTCGAGGACGGTTTCTACGCGACCCTGCTGCGTGCTCAGCGTGGCGGTGAGCTGGACGAACGGCGTGACCTGCGCGCGCTCGCCCGGTATCTCACCAGCAGCCTGCAAGGGCTCTTGGTCATCGGGAAGATCCAGACCGATCGTGCGGCCCTGGAAGATGTCGTCGAGGTTACGCTCCGAGCGTTGGATTGATTTTTTGGCCCATTTCTGGAACGAACGGTCATCCAAATGGACGGAGAGGGCAATGAGGGTGGTTCATTCCGGGACGGTATGGTTTCGAAATTGTGGTTTATTTTCGCGTATTGGAACGGATCGACGGCACGGAGCGAACGAGGTGATAAGTACGCACAACCTGAACAATTCTAGGAGGGTGTCATGTCCGATGTGAAACTAATCGTGATGTATCCGCGTCCCAAAGATATCGAGGCATTCGAGAAAATCTATCAGGACGAACACGTCCCGATGGCGGTAGAGAAGCTCTCGGGCAAGACGAAGTTCGTAGCGACCAAGGTGGTGGCGACCCCGGATGGGACACCCCCGCCGTTCTACCGTATCGCCGAGGTCTATTTTCCGTCGCTCCAGGCGTTGCAGGCGTGTGCAGAGTCCGCCGGCGGCCGGGAGACCGTCGCCCATGCCGTCAAGATCTCCAGTGGAGGCACCCCCGTATTTTTGGTCGCCGAAGAGCAGACGTTTACTTTTGGCGGCAGTTCCGTGTGGGGCCGGCTGAAAACGTTGGTGTTCCCCTGATATACCACGCACGGTCGCAGATCACGCTTTTTGATCCCCTCACCCAGCCCTCTCCTGAAGGGCTGGTCTTTACCCACAAGTTGATCGAGCACAAGGGGTCGGCGACATTTACGAGCAGGCGACATAGGGGCTCTCAGTGGTAGAGATCGTAGGCGAACTCGATGTCGGCCAGGCGTGCCATGCCG
>JALZID010000043.1 GCA_030860485.1 Pseudomonadota bacterium
ATCTGGGTCGTTGTATAGCGTAAACGGTTGCCCGAAGCGGCAACCCAATGCTACTGTCAATGCCAGTAACTTTCAGTAAAACGCAACACCATCAAGGACGGTGGACGAAGCGGTTCAGCCGGCGCCAGCGGGAAAGCCAGGCACACGGGCGCTGCCTCCCCGCGAAAGCGGAGATCAGCGCCGCGAGGCTGGAAGGCGCGTCCACTACGAGCGGCGGCGTCCCGAAGACACCTCCCTCTACCAGTCTGGTACAAGAGCACGAGACCTTGCGTCCTCGGCGCGCCAAGCAGGCCCGTCCCTGGGCCTGGCTTCCCTGGCCCAAGTCGAGCTTGAGACCGGGTCGGGCTTGCCCGATTTTGTCAAAGAGGTCGATGCCCTTTCTCGAATGCGGCATTCTAGCCCACGGCTTTCTACGCTACGTTGCGCCGACTGTGCCCATGAAAAGCTCGTGGCCTTCAGTTGCAAGCGTCGCGGTTTCTGCCCGAGCTGTGGCGCCCGGCGCATGACGGAGACCGCCGCCCACCTGGTCGAGCACGTCATCCCCCGGGTAAAGGTAGCGCCAATGGGTGCTCTCGTTTCCGATCCCGCTTCGCTTGCTGTTCGCTACACATCCGGAGCTGCACGCCCACGTCTTGCAGATCGCCCACCGGGTCATTGCCACATTTCTGATCAAACAAGCCGGACTCAAATGCACCGAAGCCCACACCGGCGGCCGTCACGTTGATGCGTGCCATCCGTGGCACCGCTCCCTGCGGGCGTACTTCGTACGTCCCATTTTGCTCCTGGCAAAATGGTCATCCAGCGTTTCGGCTCGGCCGCGAATCTCAACATCTATCTGCATTGCCTGGTGCTCGATGGGGTCTACCGCGTCATCGAGGGCGTGCCGGTGTTCCATGCCGTGCCCGCCCCCAAAGAGCTGCAGGCCTTACTCCTTCGTATCATCAAGTGCCTCATGAACCGGATGCACAGGGGACGCAGCTTTGAGGAGGTACAGGATGAAGCTCTTGACCCGCAAGGGCTTCCTCATCGAAGAACAGGGCATGAGCTAGGTCACCGACAGCGATCCGGATCTCGCGCTCGGGCCCCTGCGGACGGCAGCCTGCACCTACCGCATTGCCCTCGGGCCCCCGGGCGGGCAGAAAGTGCTGAGCTTGCAAACCGTCCCGACACGAGAGTCGCCGCCTGCCCCAGTGCGCTGTGCCGACGAGCAGGGCTTCAGCCTCCATGCCGAGGGGTGCTGCGCCGCCCATCAGAGGAAGAAACTCGAAAGCCAGGGCCAGGGATGGCTCTGCTTGGCGCGCCGAGGACGCAGCACCTGTGCCGCTATATCACCCGCCCCGCCATCGCCCACGAGCGCCTTGCTCTCAACCGTGCCGGGCAACTCGTGCTTACCCTGAAGACCGCCTATCGAGAGGGCACGACCCACGTCCTCATGTCACCCCTGGAGTTTTTGCAGCGACTCGCCGCCCTGGTTCCCCGTCCACGGCTCCATCTCATCCGCTTCCATGGCGTGCTCGCACCCCACGCGAGGCTCCGTCCCGAGGTCATTCCGGGCGTGCCGGTCAACGCCCATACCCCTCAGCCGACCACGCCGAGGCGCCCCCTGCTGCGGCGCTTGCCCGCCTGAGCTGGGCCCGGTTGCTCAAACGGGTATTCGATATCGATATTGAACAGTGCCCCCACTGCGGCGGCCCCTTGACGATCATCGCCGCCATCGTAGATCCCACTGTGATTGCCAAGATCCTCAAGCATCTTGGCATGTCCGCGGGCACCGCCCCGAGCGCCGGCGCAGCGCTTCGACCGATTCCAAATCGCCTGATCCGAATCCCTCCCCGGTTCATCTCCCCGAGCCGACCATCCCCCTTGGCCTGCTCCCACCCGAGACGCCAAAACCCTCGGAACCATAGCGCCTCGGGTCGATGAAGGGCCCGAAAATACCCCGGTTCCAGACCGACGACCGCCATGCTTGACGGCTCACGAGCCCAGGAGTACCCTGCCTCTTGATGAAAAAAGGGCGTTTAAGATCCCTAGCGCGGCCTCTGGCCGCAACCAAATGGTTCCCTCACAATCCTGGAGCTGGAGTAGTATAGGAGACGATGTCAGTTGACCATCGGGACGGAGGGGGTCATGAAAGAGTTCATCCGCAAGCATGAAGATCACATTCACGGTGTGCTTTCCTGTTTCGAGCGGATGCTGTTTCGTGGCTACCTGCGCATCATGTCTGGTTGGGCGATGGCGCAATTTCTCAACGGTCTCGATGTGAAGGGTAGCAGTCTCAAGAGATTCTTGTTAGAGAGTTCCGAACGCGTGAAGGACCATGCGATCGCCATGGCTCAGCAGCAGCATGCGGGACCGTTTCAGTATCTCGTCTCGAATATCCGCAAGGAGGACACGGCTCGGGAGCTTGCGGAGCGCGACGGCATCGAGGAGGGGTTGGTGTGTGTCTTTTCCATCATCGAGCCCTGCCGCACCTTCTCTTTCTGCTTCCAGAAGGGGGGTCCCTTCGTTCGGTCCGCTCGGCGCAAGTGTTTGCACCTCTATTTCTACTTCATGGATCGAGACTTCGGTCTCCTCCATGTGCGTATTCAGACTTGGTTTCCCATGCAGATCCAGGTCTATCTCAATGCGCACGAGTGGCTGGCACGGAAGCTCTCGGCCAATCAGGTGCGCTATACCAAGCACGACAACGTCTTTCTCTTAATGGAGGACATGGCCAAAGCACAGAGGTTCGCCGATCGCTTTGCGAGCCTGCATTGGCCCACGATCCTCGAGAAATACGCCAAGCGAGTCAATCCGCAGATGCGGGATATCCTCCACGACCGTTCATACTATTGGGTGACCGCTCAAAGCGAATACTCGACCGACATCCTATTCAAGACCCGCCCAGATCCTTGCGAACTGTACCCACAACTACTTAGCCACAGCACATTGTGCTTTGGCGCCAGGGAGGTCATGAACTTCCTTGGGCGTAAACTGCACGGCAAGTTCGAAAGCGAGATCGTCTCCGATCTCTCGAGCCTCGTCTGCCGCCGCACGGGTGGATCCAGGATCAAGCACCGTGTCAAAGAGAACTGGCTCAAGATGTATGACAAGTCGGGACTCGTTCTTCGGGTGGAAACTATCATCAACAATCCCGAGGAATTCCGGGTACGCAAGAAGGTCTCGCGCGAAGGCAAGCGTCAAACCGAGTGGGTTGAGATGCGCAAAGGGGTCGCCTATCTGTTCCGGTATCGTGAGGTGTCATTGCAAGCCAACGGCCGTTATCTCGATGCGCTGGCGGTGGTCGACGATCCCACCCAAGCGAAACGGGATCTGGACCGAGTGACCACTCCCAAAAAGGATGCGGCGGGCCGTGGGTGCTCCGGTTTCAATCCGCTGGCACGTCACGACGCTGAACTATTCCAAAGCGTCATGTCCGGTGAGCACTGCCTGCGAGGGTTCCATAACCGCGACATCCGGGCACGGCTCGCATCCACCGTTCATCTGCGAGCTTGCGGGCAAGATCCCAAAAAGGAAAGCGCCAAGGTCAACCGCACCTTTCGCCGCTTCGACGCTCACGGCCTCATCGCCAAGGTTCCCCGGACCCGCCGCTGGCGCGCCGCCCTCTACGGCGCCGCGTCATGGGAACTTCGCTCTATCTCCGGGACCACCACTTCCCGGAGGCGTATTCCAGAATCGCCGCATGATCCGCTTTGTCAGATGCAAAGAAGTCACGGTGAAAGAATCTATGCGCGGCCGTCCCCCGAAGCCCAAGCCGGAAACGCCCCCCGGACCTCCGAAAAAACGCGGTCGGCCGTCGAAGGACAAGGAGACAAAATGATCCGGGTGGTGACGCTCGATCCCTTCGAAGAGAAAGAAATCCAAAAGTTCTGCCGGCAACTCTACGCCTCGTTCGGCGTGGGCTGCGAGCACGCCTTCAACATGGAGTTTCCGGATTCCGCGGGCGACCCGCCGGATGCCGCCAAGCTCTCGGACCAGGTCAAAGGGGTCCGCTCGTTCCGGTACGACAAGGCCGTCTACCTCACCAAGCGCAAGCTCAAAGACCGAAACCTTCAAACCGGCGCGGCTTCGACGTGCGGCTACTCAATTTACGGAAAAACGCTGGCGCTGGTCAGCACGCATCCGAAGAAAGACATCGACAAGGGTTTCCGCTACGTTTCGGGCGTCGCTGTCTACCATGTGGGGCATCTCTGGGAGCTGCACCACTGCCTGGATCCACGTTGTTCGATGTACCCACCCTGGACCCCTTCGTATCTCAATGGCGAGCCCGCCCTCTGCACCTTCTGCCGAGACAAAAGCGAGCACAAAATTCGGATGGCGAAATCTTAGCCTGGCCGAAGCCGCTCTACTCGTCGCGGTTGGCGCGCTCTCGCTTACCTTCGATCTTCGCCTGCCGGCCAGGCTCCCCTCGGAAAGCGATTACCGGCAGCTCGCCAGCGTCCTGGAAGCCGAAGCCCAACCCGGCGACGTCCTCTTGGTTTACCCGTGGTGGGCCGAGCGCGCGCGGCTCTTCGTGCCCGACAGTCTCCCCGTCGTCGGTTACCTCGGTTCCGAGCAGAATCCGCTGGTCGATCATCCGAGAATTTGGGTGCTCGCTCAGGCCCATCTACCGAGAGCGAATTTCGAGGCATTCCAACGGGCATTCGATCCCGGGCGTACGCCGTTGGGGCCCCCCCGCTGGTTTGGAACGCTCGAGCTCAGGCTTTACCGAAACGAAAAGCACCGTCCGCTTCGCTATGCGGCCACCGAAAAGCTCGGATTCGAATGGCACGAAGTAGAGTACGCTCCATATCGCTGCATCCGCGTCGGCCCTCCCGGAGGCGCTGCCAAGACAGCGATCGATCTTTCCAATGTTCCGATGACCGGGCATGTCGAGCTCAATGCCGGCGTGATCGGCGAGCAGGCCTCATGGGGTGGACCCAGTTACACGCCCATCACCGTTACCGCCGAGTCGGAGGGGCAATTACTGACAAACATCGTCATTCCGCCAAGGCGCGAAGGCATGCAGTCCTCGTTGATTAAAACATCGGCAGGCGAGCTCCGAAATCTAACGATCACGGTTCAAACCGAAAGGCCCGAGGGACGCAGTGTTTGTCTGGATTTACGGGTGTACGGAGAGGCCGCGCAGTGAAACCGTTCGACCAATTCGACAAAGACAAAGCTACTGTCTGGTTAATATTTATTGCCGCTTTCGCCGCTTTATTTCTTACTGAGACCTCGGTCGGCTTCGTGCAAGACGAAAGCGTCTATTTCTACGCCGCCGAACGGTACATCCAGTGGTTACGGCTTTTACTGAATTCCCCGGCGCTCGCGTTGCGCGATGACGCAATCGTCGCGGCCTTCGATTACAACCACGAACACCCTGCGCTAATGAAATTGTCGTTTGGGATCTCTCATTTGCTCTTTACGGAAAAACTGGGCTGGCTTCGACCGGCAGCGGGGTTCCGCCTTCCGGCTTTTGCCATCGCCGCCTGCATTCCGCCCCTTCTTTATCAATTGGGTCGACCGCTGTTCGGTAGAACCGCGGGGCTGTTCGCTGCCCTTTCGTTCTTTCTCGTTCCACGGCAATTTTTCAATGCACAGTTGGCCTGCTTCGACATTCCCGTCGCGGCCCTATGGCTGTGGGTGGTTTATCTCTTTTGGAGAGCGCAAACTGAGCCCAAGCTGTGGATTCTCTGTGGCTTCGCCTTTGGTTTGTCCATCGCCACCAAACACAATGCGCTGTTCTTGCCCTTCGTGCTGACGCCGTTTGCGCTGTGGCGCGCCTGGGTCGCGTCCGCCGGAAATTCCAGTAGCCGGCGGGCGGTGATTCAATTCATTGCCCTGCTTGCCGGCGCAGCGCTGTTTCTTTCGACGATGTGGGCGGCTCTGGGATTTGAACAATTCGTCGCCCGCTTTACCCTCCTCAGCCCTCAGACGTTTCTGATGCTCGGCGCATGGGCGGGCGCTGCTGCAATCCTGTTGAACGTTCGCAGCTCGCCGGAGACTTTTCGTCCTCTCGCCACTCTCGGCGCAATGATGTTTTTAGGGCCGGTCGTGTTCTATCTCCATTGGCCCTACCTCTGGCACGCGCCGGTCGATCGCACTGCCTGGTATCTCCAATTTCACGCCACACATGTCCACTACGCGTGGTTCTATCTGGGTAAGCTCCTTCGAGAGCCGCCTTTCCCGCTGGAGTACGTATGGGTCAAGACAGCGCTGACCGTTCCCACCAGCCTCTTTGTTCCGATGATCCTCGGATTGGTAACGGTAGTCATCGCTAAAACGACCCGACGCTGGGAAGTCTTTCTGATCGCCGCCAATGCGCTGGCTTCGATTATTCTCATTAGCCATCCCCAAGTTCCGCATTTTGGCGGCGTGAAACATTGGTTTCCATCGATGACATTCCTGTCACTGTTGGCGGGGGTGTCCGTTTCGCGCGCAGCGAACGCAATCGCAGAACTTGGAAGCCAACCATGGCAAAAACGGATTGCTGCCCCGGCGCTTTTCGTCCTGCTTCTGCTTCCCGCTGCAATTGGCACGGCTCACATTTATCCCTATGGAACGAGCGCCTACTCTGAATTGGCGGGCGGAGCCCCCGGCGCCGCGACGCTCGGTATGCAGCGACAGTTTTGGTCGAACAACGTCACCGGCGTTCTTCCTTGGGTCAACTCTCATGCCCCGCCCAACGCACGGCTTTGGCTGGATGAAGTCACTGGGTTGGCGTTTCACCATTACCAGCGCAATGGAATGCTTCGGCCAGACATCCGATCGGCGGGGAGCGCGGCCGAGTCAGATCTGGCCGCGTACCAGTACCACCAGGAGTTTCGAGAGCACGAATATTCGATTTGGCAGGCGTACGGAACGGAGATCCCAGTCACCGGTCTCTATGTCGACGAGACGCCCCAAGTTGTGGTGTACCAACGCAGATGATGGCTTAGTTAGCAATGCATTTCGGGGGAGTGGCGGAGGCGAGGCGAAACGCATGCGCTACCTGGAATTGGCGGCGCCCGCCTTCGATCCTGCCACCGTCCGAGGCGGCCCGCCGTGAGCGCCGAAGCTTTGGATGCGGCTCTGGCCCGCCGCAGCTTGGGTCAATTCCTGCGCTTCGCCCTCGTCGGCACGGCGGGGTTCGTGGTGGATGCCACCGCCTTTACGGCGGCCTCGGGCCCTATGGCGGACGCGTCGTGTCCTACCTTGCCGCTGTTACCTTCACCTGGGCCATGAACCGGCGGTTTACTTTCGCGGGCGCCGATCCTCGTCGTGGGACGGCGCAATGGGGCCGCTTCGTCGCCGCCAATGGCGTGGGCGCCCTCGTCAACTATGGCACCTATGCGGCACTGGTGGCCTTGGTGCCCTTCGTCGCCGCCCGGCCCGTGCTCGGCGTCGCCGTCGGTTCCGTCGCCGGGCTGGTCTTCAATTTCACCTTCAGTAAGCTCTGGGTGTTCCACTCCGCCGCCGACTAACGCAGCAGCATCCTAGCTAGAGTACTTGCATCATGAAATGTGATGCAAATGAGTCAAGTTTATCTGGTGGCGAGTTGTGCCTCCTGGCAGGCTTGGTCGATGAGGGTTTGAAGCCTCTCGAAGGCAGCGCGGATAGGGGAGT
>JALZID010000044.1 GCA_030860485.1 Pseudomonadota bacterium
GCCAGCGCTCCCTCCGCGACATCGACGGACAGCGTCTGCGCGACCGCATCGATGGTGATCCGGTCCCCATCGCGCACCAGGGCGATGGGGCCGCCCTCCTGGGCCTCGGGCACCACGTGCCCGACCAGGAAACCGTGCGAGCCGCCCGAGAAACGCCCATCGGTCAAGAGCGCCACCTCGGACCCGAGCCCCGCCCCCATGATGGCCGAGGTCGGCGTCAGCATCTCCGGCATCCCGGGCCCGCCCTTGGGCCCCTCGTAGCGGATGACGAGCACATCACCGCGTTGGATCGCCTTGGCCTCCAGCGCCTGCAGCATCGCCTCCTCGGAGTCGTACACCCGCGCGGGCCCGGAGAAGCAGAGGCCCTCCTTGCCCGTGATCTTGGCGACGGCCCCGCCCGGCGCGAGGTTGCCGCGCAGGATCTGGATGTGGCCGGTGGGTTTGATCGGGTCGTCGAGGGGCCGGACCACCGTCTGGCCCGCGGCCAGACCGGGCACCGCGGCGAGGTTCTCGGCCACGGTCCGGCCGGTCACCGTGAGGCAGTCACCGCAGAGGAGGCCGTGCTCCAAGAGCTCGCGCATCACCGCCGGCGTGCCGCCCACCCGGTGCAGGTCCTCCATCACGTAGCGCCCGCTCGGTTTCAAGTCTGCGAGATAGGGGGTACGGTCGCTGACCGACTGGAAGTCGTCGATCGTGAGCGCCACGCCCACGGAGCGCGCCATGGCGATCAGATGCAAGACGGCGTTGGTCGAGCCGCCGAGGACGGTCACGAGGACCATCGCGTTCTCGAAGGCCGCGCGGGTCATGATGTCGCGCGGCTTGAGGTCCCGCTCCAGGAGACCGCGGAGCGCGGCACCGGCCTCGAAGCACTCGTCGAGCTTGGCGGGATCGGTCGCGGGTGTCGAGGAGCTGTAGGGCAGCGACATCCCCAGGGCCTCGATGGCCACCGCCATGGTGTTGGCCGTATACATGCCCCCGCAGGCGCCGGGGCCGGGGCAGGAGAGGCGCACGATCTCGCGGCGCGCGTCATCGTCGATACTGCCCGCGAGGTACTGGCCGTAGCTCTGGAACGCGGAGATCACATCCAGGGTGTCCGGCCCGCGATGTCCCGGCCGGATGGTCCCGCCGTAGATCATGAGCGCCGGCCGGTTCAACCTCCCCATGGCCATGAGGCAACCCGGCATGTTCTTATCGCAGCCTGGGATCGAGATGTTGGCGTCGTACCACTGGGCCGACATCACGGTCTCGATGGAATCCGCGATGAGGTCGCGCGACTGCAGCGAATAGCTCATGCCCTCGGTGCCCATGGAGATCCCGTCGCTGACCCCGATGGTGTTGAACCGCATCCCGACGAGGTCGGAGGCGACGACCCCGGCCTTGACCCGTTCGGCGAGCTGCCCGAGGTGCATGTTGCAGGTATTGCCCTCGTACCAGACGCTCGCGATCCCGACCTGAGGCCTTTCCATGTCGGCCTCGGTGAGGCCGGTCCCGTAGAGCATGGCCTGGGACGCGCCCTGCGACTTGGGTCTGGTGACGCGCGCGCTGTAACGATTCAAGGGCTCTGGCATACGATTGAGCGTCTGGCGAATGGGCACGGTCACGCCGTCCGGGGACGGAGCGTCCCGGTCGGTACGGTGTGCAAAGGATACTACAAGGGTAGAGCGGGGTGCGATGCGTGATGGGCGCCAGGGAAATCGTCGGTCGATGGTCCATACTTAGGGCATGAGGCCCCGGTGGCGGTGACCGATCTGCCGCTGGCCGCTTTCATCCCGGACCGGTCCCAACGCTGCGAAACGGAGGGGTGCCATGCCCGTCAAAAAGCTGAAGGAGTTCCTGGACAGCCACCGCGTGAAGTACGTGAGCATCGTCCATTCCCGTGCCTATACGGCCCAGGAGATCGCGGCCTCCGCCCACGTCCCGGGCAGAGAGCTGGCGAAGGCCGTGATGGTCAAAGTGGACGGCCGGATCGCCATGGCCGTGCTGCCCGCCCTGTATCAGATCGACTTTGAACGCCTGCGCGTGGCGATCGGTGCCGGTAACGTCGAGCTCGCGAGCGAGACGGAGTTCCAAGACCGCTTCCCGGAGTGCGAACTGGGGGCCATGCCGCCGTTCGGCAACCTCTACGGTATGGAGGTCTATGCCGCGCGCCGGCTGTCGGAGGACCGCGAGATCGCCTTCAATGCCGGGTCGCACACGGAGCTCATCAGGCTCGCCTATACCGACTTCGAGCGTCTCGTGTCACCCAAGGTAGTGGATTTCTGAGGCCCCTGTAATCTATCGAAATCGGCGCGGGTTCGCCACCGCCGCTCTCTCCGGGCGATATGGCCTGGCCGATCCGCCGCTTGCGGCGACCTGGAATGAGCGGCAGAAGCTCATTGGAATCCGCACGGACCCAAACGCAAGCGAATTCAAGAGCAAGACCCGGAGTGCGGTGTGTTCCACCGACGGCTAACCTCAGCCATTGATCATGACAATCGTTGAGAGGACCCAGGTGAATATGGCCACGAAGACTGAAATGCTCGCGGCGGAGACCGTGAGCGATCCGCGTTGGGCGGCCGTGATCGGCCACGATCCCGAGGCGGATGGCAAGTTTTTCTACTCGGTCAAGACGACCGGTGTGTACTGCCGCCCGTCCTGCGCGGCGCGCACCGCCCGGCCCGAGAATGTCGGGTTCCATCCGACCGCCGCGGATGCCGAGCGGGCGGGCTTCCGCCCCTGCAAACGCTGCAAGCCGAATCAACCCCCGCTGGCCGAGCAGCACGCGGCCACGGTGGCCGAGCTGTGCCGACTCATCGAGAACGCCGAGCAGATGCCCAGCCTCGCGACACTGGCGAACCGTGCCGGACTAAGCGCCTACCACCTGCACCGGGTCTTCAAGGCCATGACGGGTGTAACGCCGAGGGCGTACGCGGCACCGCATCGCACCAAGCGCGTGAGAGCTGAGCTCGCTCGGCGCGGTACGGTGACTGAGGCGATCTACGGCGCTGGGTACAACTCTAACGGGCGCTTCTATGAAAAATCGAACCAGGTATTAGGCATGACGCCTACGAATTATCGCGCCGGTGGCGCCAAGACGGAGATATGCTTCGCCGTGGGCGAGTGCTCCCTCGGGTCTATCCTCGTGGCTCAAAGCGAGCGCGGTGTTTGTGCCATTCTCCTGGGCGATGATCCCGATAAATTGGCGCGCGATCTACAAGACCAGTTCCCGCGAGCCAACCTGATTGGCGGCGACACGGAGTTCGAGCAGCTCGTCGCAAGAGTAGTGGGCTTCGTGGAAGCGCCTAGACTGGGACTCGACCTGCCGCTGGAGGTCCGCGGCACCGCGTTCCAGCAGCGCGTTTGGCAAGCCCTCGGGGAGATCCCGGCCGGCGAGACGGTGAGCTATGCCGATATCGCCAACCGCATCGGCGCTCCGAAGTCGATCAGGGCAGTGGCCCAAGCGTGTGCCGCCAATGCCTTGGCGGTGGCAATCCCCTGCCATCGAGTCGTGCGCAACGATGGTAGACTATCGGGCTATCGTTGGGGTGTGGAACGCAAGCGCGCGCTACTGGAAAAGGAAGCACACGAATGAATGCACTGGTTAAAGAAGCGCTGGCGATCACATCGGCCAGGGACATTGCTGGCCGGGTGAAGGCGCTCGATTGGGAGCGAGCGTCGAAAGACCTCGATGCGCAGGGATGCGCGATGATCGCAGGCGTTATCACCCGGGAAGAGTGCGATGCGCTAGCCGAGCTGTATCCGGTGGATGGCCTTTTCCGCAGCCGGGTCGTGATGGAACGGCATGGTTTCGGGCGTGGAGAGTACAAGTATTTCAGCTATCCGTTGCCCGATATCGTCGCCGGCCTCCGCACAGCCATCTACCCGCGTCTTGCGCCGATAGCCAATCGCTGGAATGCCGCCATGGGCATCGACGTCCGCTATCCTGAAAAACACTCGGTCTACATCGCGCGTTGCCATGCTGCGGGGCAGCTCAGGCCCACGCCGCTGCTGCTTCAGTACGGGCCTGACGATTACAACTGCCTGCATCAAGACCTCTATGGCGAGCACGTTTTCCCGCTCCAGGTCACGATCCTGTTGTCCGAGCCCGAACGCGACTTCACGGGTGGCGAATTCGTGCTAGCCGAGCAGCGCCCGCGCAAGCAATCGCGCCCGGAAGTCGTGCCGCTCCGGCAAGGTGACGCGGTCGTCTTCGCCGTCCATCACCGTCCGGTGCAGGGCACGCGCGGTGTGTATCGGGTCAATCTTCGACATGGCGTCAGCCGCGTTCGCTCACGGCATCGTCATACGCTCGGTATCATTTTCCACGACGCGACGTGAGAACGACTGAATGACGCTGGCCTCTTCCCGCCCCAAAAGGATCTAGTGGAGTGTCCCTTAAATAACTTGACAGATTCTCTGGCAATTGCTATGCTTACGGTCATGCCGAACACGAGGCTGTCGATCGAGTTGAAACGGCTGAACGGACGCAGCTCGAAAAGTGGGAG
>JALZID010000045.1 GCA_030860485.1 Pseudomonadota bacterium
GGCGTCGGGGACGTCCCTTTGATCGAGTGATCGAGCTTGCTCTAGGGGGACTTCGTTCGGGTTGCAGACAGACCGGGGGTGGATATGCGATGGGGTCGATCGGGTTGGGTTGGCTGGGCGCTGGTCGGGGTGGGTGTCTTGGCGGGAACCCCTCTCCCCACGCCGCTCGGGGCCATCGGTAATTACGAGATCGAGATCAAAAAGACCGAGCGGACCTTGCTGCTCAAGAACGGGCCGCGCATCCTGAGGAGCTATCCGATCGCCTACGGGCACGGGGGACCGGGAGACAAGCATCAGGCCGGGGACGGGGTCACGCCGGTCGGCAGCTACCGCATTGTCAAGATCAAGAACAACAGCCGGTTTCACACCTTCCTGCACCTCAACTACCCGAATCTCAAAGACGCCTTCCTGGGCCTCCGCGATCAGGTGATCTCGGAGCCGCAGTTCTTCCAGATCCTGGGTGCGCTCCGCCACCAGGACATCCCCTTGCAGAACACCCCGCTCGGCGGGGCGATCGGCATCCACGGGATCGGTGAGATCACCGAGGAGAAGCTCCAGATCCACCGCACGACCAACTGGACCAAGGGGTGTATCGCCGTCACCAACGACGAGATCGACGACCTCATGCACTACATCGGGGTCGGCACCAAGGTCGTCATCAACGAATAGCTGAACTGCGATTGGGGCGTCGGCGCCCGTGGCGGGCGGTCCGACGTCCACAGCGCTTTGCTCCGCTACCCGCGATGGGACAGAATGAGCGGCATGTGGCGGGCATCGACCGGCAATGCGTGCCGCTTGGCTTTTGTCCTCGGTTTCCTTGCGGCTCAATGCGTCCAGGGTCTGCAAGCGGCCGAGGTCGTGCGGCACAGCTGCGCCCAGCCAGGGCCCGATAGAGTCGAGTGTGAGTATCGCCTGTCGATCCGGGGCCACGCCCCGACAGTGACGGCGAAGGTTGCGGACCTGGATCTGCCGCCGCCCTTGCACCTCCCTTACCCCTATGGCCAGAGCGTCACCGCGCTCCTCATCGTCATCGATGTCGGCGCCCTCGAGCGACCGGACGGCGGGAGCAGGATCCCGGCGCATATCGAACGCATCCTGGCTGCGGTCAAACCCCATCACCGCGTGGGCGTGGCGACCTTCGATGCCCAGCCGCGGTTGTCGCTGCCGCTCGGGGCCAGCGCAGAGGACATCGTGACCGCGGTCCAGACGCTGACTCGGGAACCGAGCCCCGTCGCGCTGTCACAGGACGCGATGGCGGCTATACGCAGCCTCGCCGCTTCCCCGGCGGCCCGCAAGGCCATCCTGTTCTTCGGCGACGAATCGGCCAACCCGGATGCCTACTACCACGAGAAGCTCATTGCCGCGGCCCGCGATGCCCAGGTCCTGGTGTTCGGCGTCGTCCACCCGAGCACCGATCCGATGGCGCCGGCCTTGGAGGCGCTCGGCCAACTGGCGAAGGAATCGGGCGGCGATCTGGTTATCGCGCGGGCACCCGACTACGAATTGCCCCAAGCCTTCGCCACCGATCCCTTCGCGGCCATCGACAGCGGGGGCCGCCTCAGCATCGATCTGACCCCCGCCATCGGCGCGCGCCTGACCGGCCCACAGACCCTGACCTTGAACGTGGCGGCCGGGGGCCAGGCACTGGAGGTCGAGGTCCCGGTGACCATCGGCCCGCCCACCCCGCCGCCACCACCAAAAGCCAAGGCTGGCGCTGCGAGGGTGGCGCAAAGCGGCATGCCGCCGTGGATCTGGCTATCCGTTCTGGCAGCGGCGTTCTTTGCCCTCAGCGCCATCCTCTTCATCCGCACACGACGCCGCAGCGTGGCGGACTCACCCAAGACCGGCCCGCCCGCGGCGCGTGCCTATGTCACACGCTCGGACGGGGACGCCGGCCGCCTCCTCGTGGCGACGACCCCGTGGCGCATCGGACGCGGCAAGGACAACGAGCTGGTGTTGCGTGACAACTCCGTGTCGCGACACCACGCCGAGATCGTGCGCGACGGCAGTAGCCGTTTCGCCATCAAGGACCTGGATTCCCTGAACGGCGTGTTCGTCGACAACAAGAAGGTTCAATGGACATCGCTGTCCGATGGTGCGCAGATCGATATCGGCGATCTGCGCCTGACGTTCTCGACCGACGGCGGATCGGCGCCCCCCGAGCCGGAGCCCGAGGGCGGCGCCCCCACCGAGACCAGGACCGGGTAATCGAATGATCCCGACTACCGGCCCTCTGCCGCCTCCCATCGCAATGCCCAACCGGGCTCCCCGGGCCCGGCCGCGAAGGGCTCGCACACCCAAAGCCCGGCCACCGCCGCGAGTTGATCGCCGAGATAAACGAGCGGTAGACGATCGCGCCGCCAGGGGGGGATGCCGGCCTCCTGGAAGAGGTGCTTGAGCGGGCGCGTGTGGGGCTTGCCGGTGGGCCGGCAGCGTTCGCCGCCCCTTCGCCAGCGCACCGTGACCGTCCCGGGCCGGCATAGCGCTTGTTTGAGCCCGGCGCCGACCGCCGCCTCGGCATCAAGCACCCCGCAGGGCAGCGCCAAACGCTCGCGCGGGTCCCAGGGAAACACGTGAACGGGGTCTAGCGCGACCAACGCGGGCATCGCATAGACGGCATCGCGGTAGCGGCGCACCTCCACGCCGGACCACGAGACCCGCGGTTGCCGATCCCGAGCGGCGTCGAGGAAAGGCCCGGCCAGCTCTCGGAGCCGGCTGGCGGGCGGTAGGGGGAGCCCGTCCGTGCGCAGCCAGGCGCGCAGGAGATTGCGGCGCCGTGGCAGCGACAGCGCGCGCAGGGCGCTCTGCGAGAGCGCCCCCTCGCACCCGCGACGCACGCCCTGCAAGTCCTCGGAGGCCATCGCGTCGAGGCAGGCCGCCGCGTCCGCCTGCCGATCCGCCACCTGTGCCAAGGTTCGGGCGATGGCCGGCCAGCGCCGTCCCAGGATCGGGATCACCTGATGGCGGAGGATATTGCGCTCGAAGCGGGCGCTATCGTTGCTCGGGTCTTCGATCCACCGGAGCCCGCGGGCTACGGCGAATTCGCGCAGGGCCCGGCGCGGGAAATCCAGGAGCGGCCGGCAGAGCCACGCGCCTTCCCAGGGCGTGCAGCGCGGCATGGCGGCGAGTCCGTGGGGTCCTGCGGAGCGCAGGAGTTGCAGCAGGACCGTCTCGGCCTGATCGTCGCGATGGTGGCCGGTCAATAAGGCATCGCCCGCCCCGACGACCCCTTGCAACGCTTGGTAGCGCAGCGTGCGCGCGTAGGCCTCGGGGCTCGCACCGGGCGGAGCGTGGGCATCCATCCGGAGCGTGTACAGCGGCACCCCAAGCCCCGCACAGGCCTCTGCACAGAACGCCGCCCAGGTGCCGGAGTCCGGGTGCAGTCCATGGTCCACATGCGCGGCCCAGAGCGGTGCATCGAGAACCGCACGGAGCGCGGCCATGGCTTCGAGCAGCACCCGCGAGTCGAGACCACCGCTCACGGCCACCCAGTAACACCGGGTTTCCGGCACGTCGCGAAGGACCGCCAACAGCCGCTGGGGTGAAAACGCCGGCACGCCGACCGCGAGCTTTTGTAAAACCTGGGGTGGGGCTCGACCGGGGTGGCTACTTACCGTCCTTGACGTGGCCGATGGCCATGAGGCGGTCGTAGCGCTTGCCGAGCAGGGCCTCGAGGTCCAGCGCCGACAGGGCCGTGAGCTGATCGGTCAGGACCGTCTTGAGCCGGGCGGCCATCTCATCGATGCCCCGGTGCGCCCCACCCAGGGGCTCGGGGATGATCTCGTCGATGAGGGCCAGCTCCAGCAAGCGCTTCGAGGTCATCCCCATGGCCTCGGCGGCCTTCTCGGCCATATCCGAGCTCTTCCACAAGATGGACGCGCAGCCCTCGGGCGAGATCACCGAATAGGTGCCGTACTCGAGCATCAATACCCGATCCGCGACCCCGATCGCGAGCGCGCCGCCCGAGCCCCCCTCGCCGATCACGGTCGCGATGATCGGAATGCGCAGGCCGGCCATCACCAAGAGGTTGCGGGCAATCGCCTCGCTCTGGCCCCGTTCCTCTGCATCGATGCCGGGAAAGGCGCCGGGGGTATCGATGAAGGTCAAGAGGGGCAGCCCGAACTTCTCCGCGAGGTGCATCAACCGCATCGCCTTGCGATAGCCCTCGGGGCGCGGCATGGCGAAATTGCGTTGCAGGTTCTCCTGGGTATTGCGGCCCTTCTGGTGGCCGATGAGGGCCACCGCCCGACCGTCGAGTTGCGCCAGCCCACATACGATGGCGGGGTCGTCTCCGAACGCGCGATCGCCGTGCAACTCGTGGAACTCGGTGCACATCCGCTTCACGTAATCGAGGGTATAAGGCCGTTGCGGGTGGCGCGCAAGGCGCGAGATCTGCCACGGGGTCAGCGACGCGAATACGGACTCGGTGAGGTCCTTGGAGCGTGCCTGGAGGCGCTGGATCTCTTCGGTGATGTCGATCGCCGATTCGCTGCTCAAGAGCCTGAGCTCCTCGATCTTGGCCTCGAGCTCGGCGATGGGCTGTTCAAAATCCAGGAAATTGAGGTTCATCGGCCGAGACTACGTTAACGCGCCGCGGCATCGCGACGCAACCGCTTCGTGCCCGGAGGGACTGTACTCGCGCCGTTGCCATACCACCGGGGGGATCCAGGATGGAGACGGCCCGGGGCGGACACAGGGGTTCGCCTTGCTATACTGCCGGACGGGATCTCATGATGACGACTCTGTGTGCGGCAAGACCTCTGCGCCGACCGTTGATACACCGGACGGGCCGCGGCCTGAGGGAAAGAGGTAAGCATGCCCCCGGCCTTTCGTCCGGCCTGGTGGCTGCCGGGTCCCCACGCCCAGACCATCTGGGCGGCGCTCTATCGCGTGCCCCCGTCCGTTCCGCTCACGCCCGAGCGCCTGGAGCTGTCCGATGGCGATTTCATCGACCTTGGCTGGACCCCGGAACCAGGGCCGGGGATCGTGGTGGTCCTGCATGGCCTGGAGGGATCGGCGTACTCGGCCTACGCGCTCGCGACCCTGGCCGCGGTGCGGCGCCACGGCTGGCAGGGGGTGATCATGCATTTCCGCGGCTGCAGCGGGATGCCGAACCGCCTGCCGAGGAGCTACCACTCCGGCGAAACCGGGGATCTCGGTTTTCTTATCGAGACCCTGCACGCCCGCCACCCGCACCTGCCGCTGTGCGCGGTCGGTTACTCGCTGGGCGGCAATGTGCTCCTGAAATACCTGGGCGAGCGCGGTGACTTTGCCGGGCTCGCGGGTGCGGTCGCGGTCTCGGTGCCGTTCGAGCTCGACAAGGCCGCGCGACGCATGGAACGTGGCTTCTCGCGCCTCTACCAGCGGTTCCTGGTCGGGAAGCTCCGGGCCAAGACGGCACACAAGTTCGCGGCCATGCCGAGCCCCATAGATCTACGCCGTCTCGCAGCCCTGCGTACCTTCCGGGCCTTCGACGGGGCCGTGACCGCCCCACTGCACGGGTTCGACAGTGCCGAGGACTATTACGCGCGTTCCAGCAGCCGGCAATTCCTGCGCGACATCACCACGCCGACCCTGATCCTGCACGCCAGCGACGATCCCTTCATGACCCCCGACGCGGTCCCGACCCCCGCCGAGCTCGCGCCCAGCATCCACCTCGATCTGCAGGCCCACGGCGGGCATGTAGGCTTCGTGGCCGGCAGCGTGCCGGGCCGGCCGCGCTACTGGCTCGATGAGCGCATCCCGGCGTTCTTGAAGACCGTGCTGCCCAGCCGGTAATATCGCCCAATGCGATATTACCCGTTGGGTCCTGTCGTCGAGCGCGATCGTCTCGCGCCTTCTTCTCCCACCCATTCACCCAAGAGAAACTTCATGCCCAGCACGCGCCTGATCAACCTCGGACTGTTCCTGGGCTCGGCCGGGCTCTTATGGTTCGGGTATTATCTGGAGTGGGTCCGGGGTCTTGAGCCGTGTCCCCTATGCCTCATCCAGCGACTGTTCTTCGCCCTGATCGGCATCGCCGCCCTCATCGCCGTCCTGCATCACCCGGGGCGCCTGGGAACGATTCTCTACGCGGGCCTCAGTGAGCTCTTCGCGCTCGGCGGGGGTCTCACGGCGGGCCGGCAGGTGTGGCTACAGCAATTACCGAAGGACCAGGTGCCGGAATGCGGACCGGGGCTGGAGTATATGCTCGAGGCCTATCCGCTCGGCGACGTCTTGGCCAAAGTCTTCCATGGGAGCGGTGAGTGCGCGGAGATCGGCTGGAGTCTTTTCGGTTTGTCGATAGCCGGGTGGGCACTCCTAAGTTTCGTCCTAATCGCGGTGGTGAGTGCCGCCGTCGCGGTCCGCCACGCAACGAGCCGTTGACTTGTGGGCATGCCTTCTCTCATCCGGATCAATCCAAGAGGGCTGCGGCGGCTGATCGAGAGCCTCGCCACACCCGAGGCCCTCGGTCATCCGGTCGAAGACCTCGAGGTGGTGGAAACCCACATCTCCTGTGTGCTCCTGGCCGGCCCTTTCGCGTATAAATTCAAGAAGCCCGTCGATTTCGGGTTTCTAGACTTCTCGACGCTCGAGCAACGCAGGTTCTATTGCGAGGAGGAGCTCAGGCTCAACACGCGCCTCGCCCTCGAGCTGTATCTGTCGGTCGTGGCCGTGACCGGGACGGTGGATAGCCCTCGCTTCGGGGGTTCAGGCGCCCCCATCGAATACTGCGTCAATGCGCCGCTTTCCGCGCGCGGCACAGCTCGACCGGGTGCTCGCGCGCGGCGAGCTCACGGCGGGGCTCATCGAGGCGCTCGCGAGATCGATCGCTCAGTTTCACGCTCGGGCCGAGTGCGCCTCGGCCGACTCGCCCTATGGGAGCGCCTCCAAGGTCGGCCAATATGCCTTGGAAAACTTCACCCACATCGGAACCGGTCCCGCGGAGATCGACTCCCGGGCCGAGCTGGCATCCCTCCGCGCCTGGACCGAGACCCAGCTCGAACGGCATCGTGACCTCATCGAGGGGCGCAAGAGGCACGGGCGGGTGCGGCACTGCCACGGGGACCTGCACCTGACGAACATGGTGTCGATGGGCGGGGAGATCGTGGTCTTCGACGGCATCGAATTCAATGCCGCGCTGTCCTGCATCGACGTCATGAGCGAGATCGCCTTTCTATTGATGGACTTCGATGTCCGCGAGCGGCCCGATCTCGGTTCGATCTTTCTCGACCGTTATCTGGAAGAGAGCGGCGACTACGAGGGCCTGCCATTGCTGGATCTGTACCGCGTTTACCGTTCGCTGGTGCGGGCCAAGGTCGCCTATCTCGAGCATCAATCCGGGGGCGAGAAGGCGGTGTGTCTTGCGCGCTACGAGCGGCACCTCGCGCTGGCCGGGCGCTATGCGGAGCCGCGTCCTGCGGGCCTCATCGTCCTCACCCACGACGGGGTCTCCGGCGCCGGCAAGACCATGCACAGCGCGCCGCTCATCCCGCGGCTTGGGGCACTACGCATCCGCTCGGACGTCGAGCGCAAGCGCCTGGCCGGTCTATCGGCCGAGACGAAGACCGAAAGCGCCGTGGTGGCCGGGATGTACGACGCGGCGATGACCGAGCGCACCTATGAACGACTCAAGGACCTCGCCGGCATCGTGAGTGGCTGCGGCATTCCGGTCATCGTCGATGCCACCTTCCTGGCGCGCGCGCGGCGTGAGGAGTTCGCGGCGCTGGTGAGATCGCTCGGTGTGCCGTTGCAGATCCTGGATTTTCAGGCCGGCGAGGCGACCTTGCGTGGGCGGATCCGGCAGCGTGGTGGGGACGGGCACGATGCCTCCGAGGCCAACCTCGCGGTGCTCGATCACCAGCTCCGTGGCCAGGAGCCCTTAACGCCGCACGAGCAGGCGCTGACGCTTCACTGGGACACCGAATGCCCCGGCGAAGCCGCGCCGGTCGCCGCAGAGCTCGAGCGGCTCACGCCTCGCCGGCCCACTCGCTGACGCGGGGCCCCGGTTGATCTCGCATCCCTGGGCTGGGCCGCATTTCCTTTGACCCGGATCAACTTCGCGTGCGTCGTTTTGAGTAGAATGCCGGGCGATTCTGAAAAAGTACGGCTTGGCCGGCTGTCACGTCCACGGGCCGCGGCGCGGGCCCTTTCGGAGGCGGAACACCATTGCTCATGCGAGGAGGATCTCATGCTTGCCATCCATCGTATTCTCTGTCCAGTGGATTTTTCCGAGCCTTCCGCACGCGCCTTGGAGTACGCTTTGGCGCTGGCCGAGCGGCTCGGGGCGCAGGTCGATGTGGTCCATGTCTTCCAGTTTCCGACCTTCGCGGTCGAGGACGGCGCCGTGGCGCTGCCCCCTTATCTGCAAGAAGACCTGTCGCAGCGGCTGCGCGAGCGGCTCGAACAGTTCGTCATCGAAAAGGCCGGCGAGGGGTCCAAAGCCACCGCCCATGTGCTCGACGGCGTGCCCTATATCGAGATCATGGAGGCCGCCAAAGGGCAGGATCTCATCGTCATGGGCACCCATGGGCGCACCGGGCTGTCGCACCTGTTGTTGGGGAGTGTGGCAGAGCGGGTGGTGCGCAGTTCCGAGGTCCCGGTGCTGACCATCCGCTCGACGGGCTCGCCGTGATGCCCTGATGGAACGCCTTCGCTCGCGACGGTTTTTTTTCACAGACTCTGATGGAATAGTGGCCTCCCCGTCCTGGCACGCGCTCGCGCTGCCGGAGGTGTGCGAGCACCTGTCGGCAACCCCCGCCGGGCTCGGCAGTGCAGAGGCGCGCCGGCGTCTGCTCGCGATCCCACCCAACCGACAGACCTCCTGATCTCACCGATCATGCGATGAGACCAGTTCGAAACGAGGCGCAGCTCGCTGCTTGGAAAGAGTAGCTCGGTCCGGTTTGAGCGCGGCGCATCGATAGCGGAAGGCGTCATCGGAACTCTCGTTGGCGACTGCATGTAAGCGGACCGTAAGCGTCTTGTCCTTGGCATTGGGCAAGAGGTCGATCGCCGAGCGGTAGACGGCCCGGAGCAAAACTTCGCGCATCGTCATAGCGGGCCAGATTCTCGCGCAGTGTTTTGCGCCATCGCCGTCTCGGCGGAAGCTTGGCGCCTCGGGCCGGCGTTCAGACACCACGGCGCCCCCGGCAACGTCACCGTGGCCGGGTATCACCCATCGGCCGGGTCCCAGTTTCGGCGGCGCGGCTGATGGGGCGACGCCCACCATCGCCGCCCGTCGATCCTGGCGCGGGAGCCGTATTCCGCCCGCGTGTACCGAGCGCCGGACACCCGCCACTGCAGCGACACCTGGCGGTGTCTGGCAAACGCGCTGGGCGCGACTACGCCGCGGCGTCCGCCCCTGGACCGTCGAACGGCGGACAGCCCTATTGCCCGGCGTCGCCATGCCGGCCGGGCATGATCGCTATGCGGCTGATCAACCGATGACGGTGATTCAGTTGCCTGCCGGTCCGGCCGATAGTTCCGCCTGGCTTTTGCGACGTTTGATCAACGACGGGAGGTAACAAGGCCATGAATCACGAAGCGAGCTTCGCGGGGGTACGGATCCTGATCGCCGACGACAGCAACACCATTCGTCGTAGCGCCGATGTCTTTCTACGCAAAGCGGGGTGCGAGGTGATGTTCGGGGAAGACGGGTTCGATGCGCTCTCGAAGATCCCCGGCTTCAAACCGGACCTCATCTTCGTGGATATCATGATACCGAAGCTGGACGGCTACCAGGTGTGTGCCGTGGTCAAGCAGAACCCACGGTTCCAGGATACCCCGGTCGTCATGTTGACGAGCAAGGATAACCTCTTCGATCGTGCTCGCGCCAGACTGCTCGGCGCCAACGATTATCTGACGAAACCCTTTACCCGCGAGAGCCTGCTCGGCGCCGTGTCCGTGCATGTGCGCGGGTCTGCTACCCCGGTTTGACAGGAGACCTCATATGACCATCAAAAACATCCTCGTGGTTGACGATTCGCCGACCGAGCGTGCCGCGCTCGCCGAGATTCTCGCCAGGAATAATTTTGCGGTCACGATGGCCGAAAACGGCGAAGAGGCCATTACCAAGGCCAAGGAGCGCAAACCGGATCTGATCTTGATGGACGTCGTGATGCCGGGTTTGAACGGCTTCCAGGCGACCCGCACGCTGTCGGGAGACGCAGCCACCAAACACATCCCGATCATCATCTGTACCACCAAGGGACTGGAGACCGACAAGGTCTGGGGCCTTCGCCAGGGAGCCAAGGACTACGTCGTCAAGCCGGTCAAGCCCAACGAGCTGATCGCGAAGATCAACGCGCTGTCCTGAGTCGATGAAAAACCGGACACGCCTTCTGGTGTACCAGCAAGAGCTGACGGAGCGGCTGCGGGCCAGCGCTTCGGCACCGATCGCGACCTCCCTGCTCGGCGTCCAGGTAGCCGACGAGGATGGTTGATCGATCTCCGCGATGCGGGGGAGATCCTGTCTCTGCCACCGCTCGTTCCGACCCCGTTGACCCGACCGTGGTTGCTCGGGATGGCGAATGTTCGAAGCGCGTTCTTCGGGATCGTGGACTTTGCGCACTTCTGCGGCCATGACCCGACCCCCATCACCGCGCAGAGTCGGGTCGTTTTGGGCGGTTCGAAGCTCGGCCTGCCGTTCGGTCTCCTGGTCTCCCGCATCCTGGGTCTCAAGCGGCCCGAGCAGCTCGAGCGGCGATCGGGCCAGGCGGACGGTGTCCCATGGATCGTGGCGGAGTATCGCGATGTCGCCGGTCAGCCTTGGAAAAGGCTCGATATGCCTGGGCTGGCACTGCACGCGGAGTTTCGGCACGCCGCCCTGTGAATAACTGCAAGTACGCGATCCGCTCCCGATCGGATCCCTTAAGCCACCTATAAGTAGTCGAGAAACGGTATGGCAACTCCAGCAATAGCCCTAGATCTCGCCGCGGGACCGAGACCCGCGGTTACCGGCAACAAGACCACCGAGCCTCACTGGTTGATCGGCAGCGGCAACCCATAGGTAAGATCTTATAACTATATGAGTTATAAAGATAACAAATGCGTGGAACTTTTAGGGCTCCACCCGATCTGATCAACTTTATCGGCAAATCAAGATGATCGGGGAGGGGAGGATGGAACGAG